>CAZKYZ010000109.1:9248-10560 GCA_964557055.1 uncultured Desulfobacterales bacterium | reverse complement strand
CCCTTTGCGACGTTCGCCGAACAATAGAGCGTCTGAAAAAAAAAAACAGAGGGCATGACCGTCACCGAGCAAATCGTTTTTTTGGTGGAGAACACCAGGGTCGGTACTATCATCCAGGCAAAAAAAAACCGCAAAGACATGCTTGAGCAGGTCGTGGAGCTTTCACGGTATTCAGATTATGGTTTATACGAGTTTATGGAGATTCTGTCCATGGGAAAGGATCAGGACACCTATCGGGAAAAAGCCGAAAAGGTTTCCTTAATGACAATGCATGCTTCAAAGGGGTTGGAGTTTCCCATCGTTTTTATTTGCGGCTGTGAGGATGGAATCATACCGTTCAGACAGGAGAAATGGCAGCCGGGCAAACGGCTGTCTACTGTGGACATGGCAGAAGAACGAAGGCTTTTTTATGTGGCCATGACCAGAGCAAAGGGCAATCTTTTTTTATTGCACGCCCGGAAACGGTTTGTATATGGTCAGGCTGCCGACAATCCAATTTGCCCCTTCATAGGTGATATCGAAAAGAGCTTTCTGCTGATGAAAAAAGGAGAAATTGGTTCCGGAACAAAAAAAACACAGATACAGCTTGCATTATTCTGATATAACAACATATAATGATGATAACGAATCACAAAAGGGAATCCAACGATATTTTTAAATTAATTGCCATATACCGATATTCAATCTGGACGGCCGCTGTGTGTATGCTGGTTTCGTTTTTTTTTATTCAGGTATCAAAAGCGGATATCTATACATACATAGACGAAAACGGCGTTCGTCATTTCAGTAATGTTCCAACCTCCGGGAAGTATAAACTCTACGTTCGTTCGGCTTCTAATAGACCAACGGAATTTCGGTCCACCAGCAAATTCGATCGCTATATTACGAAAGCCTCCCGCACACACGGTATTGAATTCAATCTGGTCAAGGCGGTCATTAAGGCCGAATCAGACTTCGATCCGAAAGCCGTATCCAGAAAGGGGGCCAAGGGGCTCATGCAGATTATGCCGGACAATTTCCAACTGCTGAGCATCCAAAATCCATTCAACCCGGACCAAAACATTATGGGGGGGACGAAATATTTAAAATATTTAATGAAAAAATTTGAAGGTGAGTTGTCGCTGACCCTGGCGGCCTATAACGCGGGTCCCCAGGCCGTCGAAAAGTACAACGGCATCCCCCCGTATACAGAGACTCGAGATTATGTAAAGAAAGTACTTCAGTATTATCGCCACTATCAAAAAAGCCTATAAATGTGATAACATTCGTATAGCAGGGACGCCGTAAAAGCGGTTTCAACTATTTTTACAGA
>CAZKYZ010000109.1:0-9238 GCA_964557055.1 uncultured Desulfobacterales bacterium | reverse complement strand
TTACAGATATCCTTCATGAAAGGCAGTAACCTGTCGCGGATTTCCGGTCGTTCCATTGCATAAGCGATATTCGCCATTTGAAAACCAGCCTTATCGCCGCAATCGTAGCGAGTTCCATCGAATCGATACGCATAAATATCCTGTTCCTTGAGAAGTACCTGCATGGCATCCGTTATCTGGATTTCGCCTCCGGCGCCAGACGCTTTTTTGTCCAGAATCGCGAAAATTTCCGGGTTCAACAGGTATCTTCCGATAATCGCCAGGTTCGATGGGGCTTGTCCGGGTTTCGGCTTTTCGATCAAACCTCTTACCCGGGTAATGCGATTGTTTTCTTTGGTTGTATCCAAAATACCATATTTGTGAGCTTCCTTCGGGTTTATCTCAATGACGGCAACCATGGAAGATTTATGCTGACGGTATGAATCCATCATTTGGGAAAGAACCGGCTTTTCCGATTTGATTAAATCGTCCGCCAACAGTACCGCAAACGGTTCGTTTCCGACAATGTCGCGGGCACACCAAATGGCATGCCCCAACCCCAGAGGCTCGCTCTGCCGGGTATAAATAATGGTTCCGGACTCCGGAACCAGGCTGTGAAGTTCCTTCAGCAGCAGGTCTTTGTTTCTAACCATCAAGGTTTGTTCCAGTTCGCAGGAATGGTCGAAGTGGTCTTCCAGCGCTTCCTTGCGTTTCCCGGTGACGAAAATCAACTGTTCGATACCGGATTGCAGTGCCTCTTCGACGGCATATTGAATCAACGGTTTGTCGACAACCGGCAGCATTTCCTTGGGCATGGCTTTTGTAGCCGGAAGAAAGCGGGTGCCGAGTCCGGCTACGGGGAAGACGGCTTTGCGAATTTTCATGTGAACACCTTTTTACGCATGATGTTTATATGTTTATACCGGTTCTACCCAGCCAAAGAGGTCTTCTGTTTTGCCGTACTGGATATTGATGATTGAAGTAAAAAATCGTTGGGCAACCGGGCCCACCTTGCCGTCACCGATGGTAATAACCTGATCTCCGTATTTTAATTCCCCCACGGGAGATATGACTGCTGCCGTTCCCGTTCCAAAAATCTCCTGCAGACTTCCATCGGCGTGAGTAGACATGATTTCATCAATGCTGATTTTTTTTTCGCTAACCGTCAACCCCCAGTGTCTACCCAGGGTGATCACCGAATCTCTAGTAATGCCTGGCAGGATACTGCCGGACAGTTCGGGGGTGATAATTTCATCGTTGATGACAAAAAAGATATTCATAGCACCAACTTCTTCAACGTATTTCTGTTCGATACCGTCCAGCCATAAAACTTGTGTGTAGCCGGCCCTGTGAGCTTCTTCACCGGCGTAAAGGCTTGCTGCATAGTTACCAATGGTTTTGGTATCCCCGACGCCCCCCCTCACGGCGCGCACATGGTTTTTGGTAACCCATATCTTGACCGGGTTAAAACCTTCCGCGTAGTAGGCGCCCACCGGAGAAAGAATTATAAAAAAACGGTAGGTAAAAGAAGCCCGAACGCCTAAAAATGGGTCGGTGGCAATGACTGTCGGGCGAATGTATAAAGAGGTGCCCTCCAAGCCGGGAACCCATTCTTCTTCAACGCGCAGTAGTTCCTTGAGAGCTTCCAGGACAAACGTTTCGTCAAGTTCAGGGATACAGAGTTTTTTACTGGATCGGTTGAGGCGTTTACAGTTGTCCCTGGGGCGGAACAGTTGAACCCCCCCTGCTTTTTTACGGTATGCTTTGAGCCCTTCAAAAACGGCTTGACCGTAATGTAAAACCATGGTGGAAGGGTCCATTACGATGGGTGCGTAGGGTTCGATTCGGGGGTTATGCCACCCTTTTTTCGGAGAATAGTCCATGTTGAACATATGGTCACTGAAAATTGTTCCGAAACCGAGGGCTTTTTCATCCGGTTTTTGTTTTGGGCTGTTTGTCCTGGTTGTGGAAATCTGCACGCTGCCTCCCGCAATAATAATGTGTCAATAAGTGTTGGAGAGAATACCAAATTCAACCGTGAAAGAAAAGAACTATGTTTGCGGTAATTCTGTTTTGTTCCCGGAAGCTGTCGCCGAAAAGATCACGGGAGTGGATTTTCCGGATAGAAAGAACGAAAATTACGATATGTATTGGTGCTTGTCACCGAAGCGGGGAGTGTGATAAAATGGTGCCCAACCCTAATAGAGACCTGCTTCGTGGCGCTTGCGGTTTCAAAACAGCTACGCTTTGCCCGGAACCCAAATCCGCCTTTTGTGGACAAACCATAACAATAACCCAATTTAATACAAAACTGGAAAAGAAGGAACGATGAAGCAGCCGCTGACATTCGACAGTTTAAAATATCCACTCTTTGTCGCCCATCGTGGTTACAGCGCGAAATACCCGGAGAACACGCTGGCATCTTTTTCGGCCGCCGTAGAACAGGGTGCCCAAATGATTGAACTGGATGTTACCCTCTCCAAAGATCGAGAAATCGTTGTTCTTCATGATGACACCGTGGACCGCACAACCAACGGGAGTGGGGTGGTTCAGGATTACCTGCTGCCGGCCCTCCGGCAACTTGATGCCGGCACCTGGTTTAATCCCCGATTCCGGAACGAGAAAATACCAACCCTACAAGAAGTTTTAAACAGGGTTCAGGGACGGACACGGATCAATATTGAAATCAAATCGTCTGCTTTTGAGCAGCATCGGCCGTCTGATTCCATCGAGAAACAGGTGTGCGAATTGCTGCAGAAATGCAACGCCACGAACGGGGTGCTCATTTCCAGTATGGACGATAGAATTGTCGAGAACGTTCGAGAGCTGGACAGCCATGTAAGGGTCGCGCTGATCGCCCTGGAGCCGTTGGACGCAAAAACGATTGAGCAGATGGTCCGGCTCAGAGCCTTTTCCTGGCATCCGGATGAACAACTTTTAACCAAAGAACAGGTCGACCGTGTCCATGAAGCCGGAATAAGGGTGTTTCCGTTTACGATAAATACCCGGGAAGCGCTGGTGAGAATGATGGAATTGAACGTAGACGGTGTTTTCACCGACGATCCGGTTTTCCTGGTAAGTGCCCTTCCATAATTCATTTTTACATTGACGGGCACAGGAAGTTATTTCCTGCTCAGAGGTGATAAACGCGATTTCCCTTCTGTTGAGAACAGTCACCGCCACCTTTGCCCTGGCAAAGCTCTATTTCAGCAAAAAGACCGATAACAATTGACTTTACCGCGGCGCCTAGGCTACAAGCGGGCATGCCGCCGCCCTTTTTGTTGAAGCCGACAGCGGTAAGACATTGATAATTTTTAAAATAAAAAAATAAGGAATATTTATGGAACCGAATGACAAGACGGCGCGCATCGAGCCTGTCCGGCTGGGAGTAAACAGTAAATTTACCTTTGAATGCCACAAAGGAGTCAGCTGTTTTACAAAATGTTGCCGGGGTATCCGAATCACCCTGACACCCTACGACATACTTTTATTAAAAAATCGGCTCCTCCTTTCTTCCGAAGAGTTTCTAGCCATCTACACGGAGCCGCAGCTCCTGGAAAAGACGGACCTTCCCATGGTTACCATGAAATTGATGGATGACGACCAGGAATCATGTCCCTTTGTCCGTGATGAGAAAGGATGCATTATCTATGAAGATAGACCGAGTACCTGCCGGTACTATCCCCTGGGTGTCGCCACCCTGCAACACAAAGAGGGGGCCGATGACGAAGGGTTTTTCTTTTTGATCGACGAACCGCACTGCAGGGGTTTTGACGAAAAAAAGGAGTGGACCGTGCGGGAATGGCGAGAAGATCAGGGTGTGGACCTCCGGGACGAGATCAACGCCGAGTGGACGGATCTGCTGGTTCGCAAACGTTCGTTCCCCCCCAGCATCAAACTGACGGACAAGGCCAAACAGCTGTTTTTCATGGTCAGCTACAATATCGATAAGTTCCGTGACTTTGTATTTGAAAGCGCTTTTCTGGAGCGGACGGAGGTGGACGCGGAAACCGTTGAAAAAATTAAAAACGATGAGGTTGCGTTGCTGAAGTTCGGTTTGACCTGGTTGAAGACGGTTCTGTTTAAACAGACGGAGCCGGAACAGCAGGCGGCGTTTGCGGTCAATGAACCGAAAGCCGAATAGAAAATGTGAATGGAACAAAAAAGATCCCGGAAGGCAACAAAAGGCGCGTGGTGTCACGCGCCTTTTGTCTGCAGCGGTTACTGCTGTCATGGAAAAAAGGGGCTAATACTCCGGATAATAAAGGCCTTCAATGGAAGCGGGGTCATTCAGCCGCGCCGGTATATCGATACGGAAATAGTCTGCCGCCGGTGCCAGAACTTCCGGGTTGTTTTTCTGGACCGTACGGGCGGCATCCAGAACCATTTCAATGCCGGACCGGGACATCTTGCCCAGTGGACGTCGGCACCCGCCGGACGGCATCCCGAGAATAGACATGAGGGTTTTGATGGCCAGGGGGTTTCTGGCCCGGCAGATGACAGCGCCCAGCGGCGATGATTCGGTGGTGGTGACGGTTACCAGCCCGAAAAGCGGAGAAAGGGCCTTTTCCAACGCAGCGGCTTTCTGCGTTTGCCCGGCTTCCAACAGGCGGACCATCTGCGTGACCGCTCCCGGGGCAATGTTGGAAACGACCGAGATGACGCCTGCGGCGGCGATATCCGGGTCCGTCATCATCCGGAAGGTCAACCCATCGTCACCGGACAGGATGGTGAAATCCGGCCCGCAGCATGTCCTTGTTTTTTTCATGTTGTCGATACTGCCGGTGGCCTCTTTAACGGTGTTCACATTTGCGAATTCACGGTTGAGCAGGGCAAGATCCTCCGCAAACAACTGGGCGCCGGTTCGCCCCGGTATCACGTATGGAATGATGGACAGCTTCGGGAACCGTCGGGCGACCGGGGCAACATATTCCCGGCGGATTTCCTGCGAGCTGGGACCGTTGTAGTATGGATCCACGAGGAGAGCGGCATCGACACCGAGCTCGGCGGCATGTTCGGTGGCATTGAGCGATTCTCTGGTGTTATTGCTTCCGGTACCGGCAATGCAGAGGCACCGGCCCTTTGTCTGGGAGGCAATGCTTTCAATGACGCTGATGTGTTCTTTCCATTCCAGCGTCGGGCTTTCTCCGGTTGTTCCCACAGCAAGAATGCCGGTAATTCTGCTTTTGATCTGAAAATCGACCAATTGGCGCAAGCCTTCGGAATCGACGGCTTCCCGGTCGCTGGCAAACGGTGTAATGATTGCCGTATAACACCCTGAATTCATGAGATCCCCTTTTTCGGTACGGTGGTAAGAAGCTGCGTGATGATGTACATGCTCGTAAAAATAGAATTCTAGAGAATCTGTTGCAACGTGTCAAGAAAAAAGGAAGTAAACCAAGGGATATAGGCGCCCTTTTCCCTTGACAAGCCGCAGCGGGCATATTAACAGGCACAGGCCAAAGCCCGCCAAAAGCGTGCCTGCAGCCAATGTTTTTTAAAACAAGGAAATATACCATGACTCAATTCAAAAACGCGGAAGAATACATTGCCCGCCAGAGGGAGGCCATTGCCTCAAACCCGGAATGCGGTACCAGCCACTACAACCTGGCTGTCGCCCTTCTGGGCCAGCAGAAATATGATGAAGCTGAAAAGGAACTGCATGCCGCCATCGAAAACAGCCCATCTTTAGCGGAAGCCTATGTGCAGCTCGGCGGCATCCGCCTGAAAGACGGTGACCTTGATGGCTGTCTGCACTACAACCAGATGGCCGTAAAGGCCAGGCCCGGGTTTTCGGAAGGATACGGCAACATCGGCTTTGTCCACCTTCAGCGGGGAGAGGTCGACGAAGCCATAACGGCCCTGAAACGGTCGACGGCCTTCAACTTTCGGTTTGTACAGGGGTTTGTGACCCTGGCAAACGCTTACCTGATGAAGGGAATGTTGGACGAGAGCATAGAAGCCAGCAAGAAGGCCCTGGTACTTGAACCCGAATTCGCCGTAGCCCACAACAATATCGGTATTGCCTATCTGGAAAAGGGTGATCGGGAAAAGGCACGGGACCATATTGAAAAGGCAAAGAAACTTGGCTACGAAATTGCGCCCGAGATCCTCAGAGAGTTGACATTCGAGAGCTAAGGCGCGCACCTTATGCCGAAAACGCCGCCGTTCTTTTACTATCTGGCCGGAAAGGATTCTGCCGTGAAGCCGGGCAGCGGCACTTGGTATTCCCGGCTGCCGAACAGTCGGAGGGGAGACCCGTCCACTGACGCAGGCGGATTGACCTACGGTGACTATTTTACTGCCGTGAGCGATGTTCTGGCTCGTGAAGGCAGCCGGTTCGTGCAGTTGGCCCGCAGTGATTTTCCGGGGGAACCGGGCGCTGTTGCGGCAATTGTCAAGGGTGAAATCTTTCTGGAGAAACACGGCGCGTTCTATCACCCTTCCCGGGCAATTCTATCGACCGAGAAAGACAGGGTTCAATTGGTCGTCAATGCCGCCCTGTCTCACGTCGGAAAAAAAATCCTGAAACAAGAATTCGCATACCTGGAGTCTCTTTACGGGATCACCCCCGAACCCAGGCTCCCGCGGGTTTACTGGTCGGGTGAGGGCTGGTTCGCCCCCAAGGGAAGCGTTGATATGTTTGTGGGGGAGTGGCTGGACGGGTATCATGAATTTCACTGGACCCGAGATCCGGCCGACAGCCGGCAGAAACTGGTTGTCTGGGACCACGGAAACACCCCTCTTTTCCTGGATGAGGCACAGACCCGGGAGCTATTTCGGCAAGCTTCCTGTATTCTGACCGAATTGTATAACCCGCAAACATTTCAACAAATTTATCCGTGGCACCACGCTTCCGGAGATTTCGTCGTCCGATTGGAGCCGCGGGGTGTTCATGTAAAACTGGTTACCGTCCGCCAATATGAGCCCATCATTCGGCCGGAAGAAACGGCGGATATCGAAATGATGCTGCAGGCCTTGCTGTTGTTTTTTTTCAATCTTACCATCCGGATTCGGATTGACCGGCTGAATGGGGTGGCGGAAACGGTCTGGTGCGACGATATCGCCGCAAAAGGAGCGGTGCGTGGGTTCCTGGAGGGGTTGAAAATTCTGGCAAAGCATTATCCTGATTTGGGAGCGAGAGGCAGCCGGTTCATTGATTTCTTTGGCTCTTGGACAGTTCCCGAACTTCAGGAACTTGTTGAGCCGCTGGCGGTTCTCTATTCTTTGGAAGAGGCGGAAGTGGCATTGATTGCAGCCTCTCTTCCAGAACACGTCCGGCTTATGGACAAGGAATTCAGGCGGCTGGCCATGACGGATGCCGAAATATGAAAAACCGGAGCATGCCTATTTTTATTTTGAAAAGCAACTGCCCATGGTCTGTAAAACCCGGAACCGTCTCTTCTACCCGTTTGGGCAATTAACCACCACATGAAGGGGTCGTTTTTTCTCCCTCTACAACATGATGTGATTTTCTGGCCGGGACAACAGGGCCATCGGTTAACACCGTGAAACCATGCTTTTTTATTGACAAGGGACAGCTTTGAATCTATAGTCGGGGACTTGAAGCTCGAAATAGGGCCAGCCATGGACCCGTTACAATATAAACAATAAAATCTGATGGTTATAGAGAGGGGGTGACAGGCAAACAATTTATATCGATCCTGTACTTATCAAAGATCATGTCGTTAATTATAACCAAAAATGGAGGTAAACGATGGCAAAACATGAAACTCCTTTGCTGGACCAGCTGGAAAGCGGTCCGTGGCCGAGCTTCGTATCCGATTTGAAGCAAGAGGCTGCATCCCGGGCAAAGAATGCGAACAATGTGGAATTCCAAGTTGCTCAGGATTGTGTAGAAGATATTCTGGGAGTATTGGAGTTGTCTTATAAACACGGCCGGACCCATTGGAAACACGGCGGAATTGTAGGTGTTTTCGGGTACGGTGGTGGTGTTATCGGGCGCTACTGCGACCAGCCTGAAATGTTCCCCGGGGTAGCCCATTTCCATACGATGCGAATCAACCAGCCTGGTGGGAAATACTATACGTCCGAATATTTAAAAAACCTTTGCGACCTATGGGAGTTCCGTGGCAGTGGTGTGACCAACATGCATGGATCCACGGGAGACATTATTTTTATTGGTACTTCGACCCCCCAGCTGGAAGAGGTCTTTTTTACACTGACACATACGTACAAACAGGATCTGGGCGGTTCCGGGTCGAACCTGAGAACTCCATCTGATTGTATCGGGTCTTCCCGCTGTGAATTTGCCTGCTACGACACCCAGGCCATATGCTACCACATGACCCAGGAATACCAGGATGAGCTGCATCGCCCGGCCTTCCCGTACAAATTCAAGTTCAAATTCGACGGTTGCCCCAACTGCTGCGTGGCTTCCATCGCCCGGTCAGACATCTCCTTTATCGGCACCTGGAAAGATGATATCAAGGTCGATCAGGAAGCGGTGGCGGCTTATGTGGGCGGTGAATTCTTGCCCAACGCCGGCGCCCATTCCGGCCGCGACTGGGGTCCGTTCGATATTGAAAAGGAAGTCTGCGGACTCTGCCCGACGGAGTGTATGAAGTATGAAGGCGGCAAACTGATGATCGACAACAGAGAGTGCACCCGCTGTATGCACTGTATTAATGTTATGCCCAGAGCCCTTAAAATTGGCGATGACCGCGGCTGCTCCATGCTGGTCGGCGCCAAGGCACCCATTCTTGATGGTGCCCAGATGGGCTCCCTTCTGGTTCCGTTTATCAAGGTCGAAGAACCCTACGATGAGATTAAGGAAGTCATTGAGGGTATCTGGGATTGGTGGATGGAAGAAGGCAAGAACCGGGAACGTCTTGGCGAGTTGATCAAACGCCAGGGATTTCAGAGATTGCTGGAGGCCACCAATATCAAACCGGTGGCGCAGCATGTTCAGGAACCGCGTACCAACCCATACATCTTCTGGAAAGAGGAGGAAGTTGAGGGCGGCTGGGAGCGCGACGTTACCGAATTCAGGAAACATCATAAGAGATAGGGGGTGTAAAGCATGGCATTTATATCATCAGGATACGATCCAAAAAAACCGATGGAAAACCGGATTACCGATATCGGTCCAAGAAAATACGACGAATTTTACCCGCCGGTCATAGCCAAAAACAAGGGCAAATGGCTGTATCACGAAATCCTTAAACCCGGTGTTCTAGTTCATGTGGCCGAAAGCGGAGATGAGGTCTACACCGTTCGTGTGGGCGGCGCTCGCCTC
>CAZKYZ010000108.1:0-10580 GCA_964557055.1 uncultured Desulfobacterales bacterium | reverse complement strand
AACAAAGCAGGTAAATGTGATTCGATGTGACCGTGTAGTTCCGCGGTATCTTTTTCCGGCCCGGTAGAGCCACTCAATCCACCTGCGACGATCTCTGGCGAACTTTTTTTTCTTTCGGTTCACCCGGCCGGGCGGGAATCAATGCCCCGCCGTCCTGCCCGTATCTCAAGGCATCCGATATGGTCGTGAACCGGAAGTCTTTCAGCAGGCGCTGCAGCCTTTTCTGCGTTGGTTCGATCCTGGCGTCCAGCACCAGTTTCTTGATCACCGGCAGGCCGACAGCGGGGATGTCCGTCAGAAATTCTCTTGGATGAACGAAAAAAAGGGCCGGATGCCCTGCCCGGTTCAGCCGGCGCACCCGGTTGCGGATAAACCGGTAGGGAAACACCCGTAACCCCCAGCCCCCTCCCGCCGGCAGGTTTACCAGGGGCGTCTCGAACACCAGGGGGGGTACCTCCAGCATACCAAAGCGTCCTTTCTGAACCATGTGAGGGATTTTGGGATATTCCGGGTTTCCGATAATGGGAAGCGGAGCCATGCTGGAATCGATCCGGATCCCTTCCTCGTGGAGGATGTCCAGGGCCCAGATGGAATCATCGCGGATGGACCATTCCGGTGCCCGGTAGATGGTAACCGGTTCCCCGGTGATTTTGCTGATAGCCGCTACCGCCCTGCGCAGGTCCCGGCGGAAGGTCTGCCTTGTCATGGTGTAGACGCGGCGGTGCTCGTAGCCATGGGTGGCGATTTCATGGCCGGCCGCCTGAATACGCCGGACCAGCAGCGGATAACGTTCGGCCACGAATCCGAGTATGAAAAAAGTGGCCCGCACCTGCTGCCGTTTCAGGATGTTCAAAATGATGGACGTCCCCGTTTCCACCTTGTTTTCCAGCGCATCCCAGGAAGATCGCGGCAGGTGCCTAGATACACCACAGATGTGAAACCAGTCCTCCACATCCACTGTCAGTATGTTGGGTATGGTCATTGTTTCCTTGATTTCAGCCGGCGCTTCATGTCCGGGTCATAAAAAAATGTGGCCGGCGTCAATATCCTGGCCAGCACCGGCAGCGGATCCTTTATGGAAAGAATGTCATAATGGGTATTCGGCTCGAAAAACCGGAAAAATCCGGGGTTCATCCGGCTGCGGTCCGGGTTGTGGAGAAAATGCAGAAGATCTCCCGGCAGCAGCCAGCGGCACCGTTTCCCCAGCGTATAACGTTCGACGGGATCAAAGCGTTCCCCCCGTGCCATACGATAGAGCAGGTACGGGAAGTTGACACCGGATTGAATGGCCAGGGCCAATGAGCCCCAGAATCGCGGATTGACCTCCATCAGCTTGGGTATGCCGTCGCGTGAATCCATTTTGAATTCCACCATGGCGACACCAAACCAGTCCAATTTTTCCAGCAAGGCCCGGCCCATCTCCAGAATAGCATCGTTTTTCACACCGACCCGCAAGGTGCTGGCACCCCCCGTGACGGGGTATTCCCGCAGCCGCTTATGAACAAAAGACGCTTTTACCTGTCCGTTCTCATCGAACAGGAAAGAAGCGCCGTAACCGGCTCCTTCCGGCGGTATACGCTCCTGAATCAATGGATAGGGAAAGATCGCATGCACGCTTTTGTAGGCAGCCTCCAGATCTTGCGGCCCGGCAGGGTATCGTACACCCACCGCTCCGGAACCCATCCGTGGTTTGATTACAACCGGGTAGGGCAGCTCTTTTTTCAGCCGGTCCAGCTGCGCCAGGTCATCGATCACCCATGTTTTGGGGACCGGAATACCCAGTGCGCCGGCCAGTTTCAGCATCCGGTCTTTGCGCCGGGCGGCATCGATTTTGTCGGGTTCGGTAACCGGCAGATACACATGCCGCTCAAGTTCGCCGCGATGCTGCGCAAAGAGCATGGTGGTTTCATCCTCCATGGGCAGGATCATCCGATACCGGCCGCCGGCCGCCCGTAAACGGAGCCAATCCATGAAGGCATCCGGGCGAAGCACTGCAGAAGGATAAACCAGCCGCTTTTGACAATGCCTGGAAAACAGGGCCGTAGCCAACCGGGTGGTTTCCCCGACCGCGACAGGAACCCCTTTGCGCCCCAACCCGCGAACAGCGGCAAGGGTCTTGCGCCAGTGGCCGTCTGTAATCAACACCGAATCATTCATGGTCTGTCAACACGCTGCCAGGTCCGCTTTGGGGGAGTGGAGGACTCCGTCGTCCGTCTACCCGCTCGGGCGTTATCGTTTCCCTCCAAAATCAGAAAGTGTTTCGTATCAGATTGGTGCGGATTAATCCACTCAAAAGGAATCTTGTAAGAGCTATCATATTTTGATAGTTTGATTATTTTAGATTTTGGCGCGTGGACACAGACGATGATAAAATGGCTGGAAACGGAAGAAACCGTCAGATTTAACGAAGTGGACCAGTGGGGCATCGCCTGGTACGGAAACTATATGGCCTGGTTCGAAGTCGGCCGTATGGATCTTCTCAGCCGGGTCGACCTGCGTCCGGATAAAATGGAAGAACTCGGATTCATCGCACCGGTCATCAATGTCACCTGTGACTACCGGCATCCGGCCCGATGCGGAGACAGCATCATTGTTCGTTCGACAGTGGTAAAACCGGAGATTGCCGCTTTGCGGTTCCGGTTTGAAATTCTCCGCAAAACAGATCGAAAACTGCTGGCCAGAGGCGAAACAACCCAGGTTCTGCTCACCCGGGCCGGCATCATGATCTATAAGGTGTCTGGAGAACTGGCCGAACGAATCAACACACTGATCGATTACTGCAACACAGACGGCGACGAATCGATCGAGGATTGCTGAACGAGCATATGAAGCCGACAAACCAGCCGGGCAGAGTTGTTATTACAGGATTGGGTGTCATCACATCCATCGGGGAGTCCGTCCCTCAATTTTCGGCCGGCTTGTTCGAAGGGAAATGCGGCATCGAACCGGTAACGCTGTTTGATGCCTCCGGTTTTCACAGTGAGACCGCAGGGCAGATCCAACGGATGGATTTACGGGCAGCCTTTGACCCGGCTGACGTAAAAAGAGCGTCCCGATGCGACCTGTTGGGTATGATCGCGGCCGATGAAGCCATGTCCGATTCCGGGATCGAAGCGGGTTTTTACCACAATGGTGACTGCGGCATCATCATGGGCGGTGGCGCCGGGGGTATGCTCTCCTGGGAAAAACACCGCCGGGCGGTGTGGCGGGGACAACCCAATTCCACCCCTTCCCGGGTACTGGCCGCCTCGCCCTGCACCATAACGGATATACTGGCATCCCGATACCACCTGGCCGGGTCGCGGGCCACCATCTCGACGGCCTGCTCATCCAGCACAACGGCATTGGGATACGCTTCCGACCTGATCCGCAGCGGCGACCAGAAGATGATCATGGCCGGAGGCAGTGAATCTCTCTCCCTGCTGACCTTTGCGGGGTTCAACTCCCTGCGGGCCACGGATCCCCTGCATTGCCGACCGTTCGATAAAAACAGAAAGGGCCTGACCCTTGGTGAAGGCGCAGCCGTCTTCGTGTTGGAGGATTATGCAGCCGCCCGCAGACGGGGAGCAAAAATATATGCCGAAATCCTGGGATATGCCATCAACAGCGATGCCTACCACCTGACATCGCCGGACCCCAAAGCCGAAGGGATGACCCGGGTGATGATCAAAGCGATGGAAAATGCCGGAATTGAGCCGCAACGGGTGGGCTATATCAATGCCCACGGAACCGGTACGCGCCTCAACGACAGACTGGAAACGCTGGCCATCAGGCAGGTATTCGGGAACCGGGCGGACAAGCTGTCGGTGAGTTCCACCAAATCCCAGGTAGGGCATTGTCTGGGAGCATCCGGCGCCGTTGAAGCCATGGCCACCGCCATTGCCATCTGGCAGCGCAAAATTCCGCCCACTGTTCACCTGTCGGAACCGGACCCTGAATGCGACCTCGACTACGTGGCCGGGGGAACAAAATCACAGGAAATCGATGTTGCTCTGAGCAACTCCTTTGCCTTCGGGGGTAACAATTCATCACTGGTACTGGGCGCTGTCGCCTGAACCGGAAAAAAGCATGAATCGTCCTGAAATCGCCATAACCGGAATCGGGGTCATCAGCGCCATCGGCAATGACCGGGAAAGCTTCTGGGAAAACTGCCGCACAGCAAAAACCGGTATCCGGCGGCCGGAGCCGACCGACACGGTTTCGTATCGCTCCAATGCCGCCTGCGGTGTAACCGGGTTTGACCCCAAAACAGTACTGCCGCCGCGAGTCTACCGGCGCATGAGCCGGGTGTCGCAGATGGCGGTGGCGGCCAGCATCGAAGCTCTCCGTGACAGCGGCCTTTGCATTCACGCGGGCAATACAGAAAACACCGCCGTTATTTTCGGCACCGCGGACGGCCCCAGCTCCCATGTTGAGCGTTTTTTTCTGAGTCTGCTAAAAAACGGCCCTCGCGGAACCCAGCCCCTTTATTTCCCGGAAACCGTACCCAATGCCCCGGCCAGCCACGTGGCCATGTATCATGGAATCAAGGGACCCAACACCACCTTTTGCCAGAATATGATATCTTTTGAAAACGCAATTGTGTATGCGCAAAACCTTCTAGAAAAGAGGCAAGCCGACATTGCTCTGGTCGGCGGTGCGGACGAACTGTCGGAAATGCAGTTCGCCTGCTATGCATCCGTCGGAGCACTGAACAGCGGCACGTTCGAATCGGAAGTCCCGATCGTTCCCGGATTCGGTACCGGCTTTTTCCTGGGTGAAGGGGCGGCTGTACTCGTACTGGAAAGAACGGCAGACGCAGTTGACCGGGGAGCCCGGATTTACGGCCTCTTTGCCGGGGGAAACGTCTCAGGCGGCATGGCTGCCATCGGGCATTATGGAACAATAAGCGAACAGATGGAAGGCAACATCCGGCGACTGCTTTCCCGGGCGGTAATCTCCCCTGACGATATCGGTCAGGTCAGCATAGCCGCCAATTTCGCAAAGGAACTGGACGGCATGGAATACGACTGCCTGCGCACCCTGTTAGGAACGGGAGGCAAAGAACTGCCGGTCTCCCCTTTGAAATATCTACTGGGTGAATTCGGAGGCGTCGGTGCCCACCGGGCGGCGGCCACCCTCCTCAGCCTTCACCACCGTATTGCGCTGCCTACCATCGATGTGTTTTCGCAGCTGCCGTTTCAAAAACACCCCCCCCAATGGACTGTTCATAAACAACCGTCAAAAAGGTTTTCATTAATGAATTCTGCCACCTACGGTGGTGGGTGCGCCTGTCTGCTGTTTACCCCATACGAAAGATGAAATTAGATGAAAGTTCTGCTGGTGTCTCCTAATATCGAAACGCTTCCGGACCCAGTTTTTCCTATCGGGATCGCCTGCATCTCCGCTGCCCTCAAGGAACATCAGATACCGGTCCGAATCCTGGATCTCTGCTTCTCGAACGATTATGAAGCGGACATTGCAGCGGCTCTGCGGGAATATGACCCGGATATTGTCGGTCTTTCGCTGAGAAATGTCGACAATGTCAGCTTTCCACAATACATTTCTTATCTTCCTTTCTATCGAAAAATCGTTGCCATCATCCGTAAAAAGAGTTCGGCCACCGTTGTAGCCGGCGGGAGCGGCTTTACCCTGCTGCCGGAAGAAATTCTAGATTACATAGCAGCAGACTATGGTGTGACCGGCGAGGGCGAGCAGTCATTTCTCAACCTGATTTCCCAATTAAAGGATAAGGGTGCACAGATACCCAGCATCATTTACCCGCCGCTGGACGCCGCCGATATGGATACGCTGCCCCTGCCAGACCGGGAAGGACTCGATGGCAGGGCCTACCAGAATCGTGGTGGCATGGGCAATATCCAGACCAAGAGGGGCTGCCCGTTTCAATGCATTTACTGCACGTATCCGCTGATCGAGGGAAAACGGGTGCGAACACGAAACCCGCAAAAGGTTTGCGACGAAATAGAACTGCTGATCACCGAAGGTGTCCGAAATCTGTTTATTGTCGACAATGAATTCAACTTTCCCCCCGAACACGCCCGGGCCGTCTGCGACAGAATCATCGCAAGGAAAATCCGCATCAAATGGGGCTGTTATGCGAACCCGGCTTTTATCACTCCCGATCTGGTTGCCGCGATGAAAGCATCCGGCTGCACGGGGCTCGAGTTCGGATGCGATTCCGCCCACCCGGAAATGCTGAAAAATCTCGGCAAAAACTTCACCGTCCAGGACATGACAGCGGCGGCAGCCATCTGTACCGATATCGGCATGCCGTTTTGTATTTCCCTTCTGCTCGGCGGGCCGGGGGAATCCATGGAAACGGTCAGGCACACCTTTGCTGCCGTCCGGTATATGGCGCCCACTGCCGTCATCTGCATGGTCGGCATCCGGATCTACCCCAATACCCGCCTGCAAATAACAGCCGAGCAGGAAGGGGTCATCCGAACCGATACGAGTTTCCTGGAGCCGCTGTTTTATCTCTCTCCGGGTATTCAAGACACCATAATGCCTTTTCTCAAAGGATTCGCCGCCGAAAACCCAACCTGGATTTTCCCCGGTCTCCAGATCAACATCAACGAAAACCTTCAGAAAAAACTCCGCAAATTCGGCATCCGGGGTCCTCTGTGGGAATACATGCATATCGGCAGGCGGTTGTCCGGCAAGTCATGAATGCCGGATGCCCATAAAGATGCATAGAAGGTGCCGCAAATAAAGCCCATTCGGATCAGGCGACATCACTTTGGATCTTTTTCGTTTCAATCACACGCATGCCCTTCCATTGTCCGCTCCTATAGCGCCGCCAGGTAAGTAGAAAAAGCGACAGGATAAAAGCCAGCACGCACCCCCATGCAAAGTATAACCCGGCCTTCATCACAATCACGCCAATATACAGCGGCAGGATCATAAACAACAGCGAAGCCGTCCCGATAGCCACCATTAAATAGCGTGTGTCTCCGGCTCCTTTTAATACCCCGCTGTAAATCATGTACTGGGCGTCAAAAAAAACGTACAGGGCAACGATTCGCAGCAACACCGTCCCGGTTCCGATAATCCGGTCGTGTTCCGCAGACGACAGGCCGGATGCCGTGAACAGGGAAAGAACCGGTTCCGGCAGGAACACAAAGACAAGATCGATACAGCAGATGTAGAAAAGGAGCAGGTGCCGCGAGCAGCGGGCATATTGCACGGCACTTTCCGGGTCGTTTCTCCCGAGAGCCTGTCCCGCAAGGGTGCTGATCCCCATGGAGAAGCCCATGGCCGGCATGAATGCCAGGGAATTGATGGAAAAAACAACGTTGGTTACAGCCAGTTCCAATTTGCCGATATGCCCGACAACAAATACAAACACCGTGAAAGCGAAAATATCCATACAGAACTGCAGCGCTCCGGGTACTCCGAACCGGAGTAGTCGCAAAAACAGTTCCGGATCGTAGCGCCGACTGTTCCAGACACTGAAAGAACGGTTGTTTTCCCGGTTGAAAACCAGCAGGCCATAGCACAAAAACATGAGAACCCATGCAGCAACCGTGGCCAGACCGGCTCCGGCAATACCCATCTCCGGAAAAATCCAATAACCGTTGATCAAGGCGTAATCCAGGGGGATGTTGACCAGCATACCGACAACGCTGACAATCATCACCGGCCGGGTGTACCCCCTCCCGCTGTAAAAAGAGGCCAGCGTGTTGCCGGCGATATGGAATCCGGCCCCCAGGCACAGAATGCGAAAATAGATCACCTCCAGTACCTGGACCTCCTGCGGATGCCCGCCCAGAGCAAAAAGGGGAACGGCCAGGATGGCAAGACTCCCCATGGCGAAGCTTGCAAAAATAGAAAACCAGATCCCCTGCCACAGGCTGGCACCAACCTTTTGGTGAGAGCCGGCTCCGGTATACTGGGCCACAAACACATTGACATAACCGGAAACCCCGAGGAAAAAAGCGATAAACAAAAACGCGGAGATCCCCGCCGGGAGGGAGGCGGCAATGGCATTGACCGAATAATTGGCCAGAAATGCCCGGTCGGTAAACTCCATAACGGTGGTTGCGGCCATGCTCATAACCAGGGGGAGACTGACCGTGACCACTCGTCGGTAGATGGCTTTCTTGGCGGGATTTATCATAACCAAATCTGTTGTTTTGCCGCATGGTTTCTTGCAGCGGCAGGCATAAAATGATTCATTTGGGTACCCACAATACCGTTTTCGGGCAACACCGAAAAGTATTGCATGGGTTTGTGCGCTAGCGGCCCGGTTCCGTAATGGAGCGCTGTCGTCATTTGCGGCCTGCCGCGCTTTCGTTTTGGAATTGCCACGCCGCCTTGCCATTTCGTTGCTTCTGACATATTATTGCGTACTTTTTTTCACCTTTGGTGTTGTAACTTTAACGTTGCAAAAGCCGGAGATCTTCAGAGCCGCGGCGCCGAGGGAGAAGCCGTATCTGTTCTACTGCGATTCCTTGGCAACAAAGGATCTGGAGCTCTCCGGCTTTCCCGGAGGGTAAAAAACATGGCGTAAAATGGACAAGATCCTTATCCTCACCGGCGGTAAAGCCCTGACCAGGTTGCGATTGTTCTGTTTTTTACTATATTTTGAGCCATTTTATCTCTCTTCGCCATGCTTTTTATGCAACGATAAGGTTAACATTACCGGATTATTATTTACATGACTGACTGCAGCCACAACAATCTTGTTTTGCTGAAAAAAGAAAAGCAGCGCGTGCGCTGCCGGAGCTGCCACCTGACCATTTCCGCGGTAGAGCTGAACGGAGGGTACTGTCCGGAATGCTACGAAACCAGCGGTGTCAAGGAGTATGGTTTTGATCCGGTTGCCCCGCCGATGGAATCAGGGATCACCTACCGCTGTGAAGACTGCGGCGCCATGATAGAATGCTGAAAGGGAAAAACAGCATTTATCAGGATACTCCTGCGCCGCAGCAGGATTCAGGGCGGCCCGATTTCAGGCAGTCCGTTTATGCTCATGCTAAAATCGCCTTGCGGCCCGCATTTTCATGGGCAGCCGGATCACAAACCGGGTGTTTTTACCGGGAGCGGAATGGACGGAAATTGTACCGGAATGATTTTCGGTAATGATAAAATAAGAAAGCGACAACCCCAGTCCGGTACCGTTGCCCACCTCTTTGGTGGTAAAAAACGGTTCGAAAACCCGCTTTGCCGCGGATTTGTTCATTCCGGGGCCATTGTCCGCAATTTCAACCCGAACCATATCGCCATCTTTCGTTGTCCGCAGATGGATACGAGGTGTATATGCGCCGCCCTCTATCAAACCGAGGCTTTTTTTCTGCATTAATGCATGCGCACTGTTCTTCAGAATATTCAAGAAGACCTGCTGTATCTGACTGCTCTCACAAGGTACTGGCGGGACATCGGCATCATAGTCTCGGACAATTTTAATTTTTCGGAAATCATAGCGCTTCTTCAGGTCATAATCACTTTCGGCCAGCGCTATCGATTCATCCAGCAGCAAGGCCAGATCGTGAAAATCCTGATCGGCGTCACTTTTCCGGCTGAATGACAACATGTTGTTGACAATCTTTGTCGCTCTTTTACCGGATTCAACAGCTGCATCGATCATGGCAAAAATACCGCGCTGTTCCATATAGTCTTCCAGATTTTCCAGGTTCAGACCGCACGCCGCTGCCAATTGCTTGTTGGCCGGCAGATCCCCTTTCAGCCGGTTGCGGATAACCTGCAGGCTCTGCAGAATCCCCGCCAGGGGGTTGTTGATCTCGTGGGCCATCCCGGCGGCCAACCCTCCCACGGAAATCATTTTTTCAGTCTGGACCATAACCTCCTGCATACGTGTGCGCTCAATGGCGACGGCCACCTGGTCGGAAACAGCCGTCAGGATATCGAGATCCATCTGGTTGAAATGATCCGGGTCGGTATAGCTCTGGATGGCAATGACACCGATTACCTGGTTCTTGATGTTCAGCGGAACACCCAGCCAGATTTTGGGAACACATCCCTGAATCCTGCTTGCGGCAGCTTTTTTCAGCAAAATATCATGGGTCAGAAACAGTGGCTTTCGGGCCAGGATAACGTCGCCGGTAAGGGAATTGATCTCCGTGAAGTTTTCAATATAATCATAATTTTTGTCAACTTCATCCTTGAAATAGGGAAATGAAATGGCATTTTTTTCTTTGTGGTAAATGGCGATATAAAAATTGGTGACATCGACCACCTCACCGAGAGCGCGATGGATGGAGGCATACAAATCATCCAGGCGAAAGGTGGTGCTTACGGCATTGGAAATTCGGAACAGCGTCCGGTTGATCTTTTCCGAGTGTTGCAACCGTGCGGTTTCCACTTCCAGCTGGCGGGTCTTTTGAGCCAGTTCGGTGAAGGTCGGTTTTCTGCTCTTCATTGGCTTGCCTGTATCAATCCGCTTTTTTGGGTGCCGGATTCACTTCCCGGGGTACGGCCGCGCGAATGTCCTCTTTGAGTTGCATTCTTGCCCGTTGGTTTCACAGGCATGAACCCTTGCCCGTTGGTTTCACAGGCATGAACCCTTGCCCGTTGGTTTCACAGGCATGAACCCTTGCCCGTTGGTTTCACAGGCATGA
>CAZKYZ010000107.1:0-10600 GCA_964557055.1 uncultured Desulfobacterales bacterium | reverse complement strand
CATTGTGGTAACACCGGGCATCCGCCCCGCCTGGGACAACATCTCGCCAGACGATCAGAAACGCATCACCACGCCGGCACAGGCCATAAAAGACGGTGCCGATTACCTCGTGGTCGGGCGCCCCATCCGTGATGCTGCCGACCCGGTGGAGGCAGCCCGGAAGATTTCCAGAGAAGTGGAATCCGTCTTATAAGGAGAGAATATGAATTCATCGAGCTTTCCTGGAAGTGGGAAACAGGGAAATAGCCAGGTGAGGACCTCATGACCCAAACGATACCGATACCATTGACGGCGATAAAACAGATCCGCATCGGGCATGCCCAGAACAGAGATGCCGCTACCGGGTGTACGGTGATCATTGCCGAAAAAGGCGCTACCGTGGGTGTGGACGTCAGGGGCGGCGCGCCGGGAACCAGAGAGACGGATCTGCTGGCACCGGAAAACCTGGTTGATCAGGTGCACGCCGTTCTATTGGCCGGCGGCAGTGCCTTCGGGCTGGATGCTGCCGGCGGAGTGATGCAATACCTGGAAGAAAAAGGCATCGGGTTCGATGTGCTGGTCACAAAAGTGCCGATTGTCTGCGGGGCGGTGTTGTTTGACCTCTATGTGGGTGATCCTGCCGTTCGTCCGGATAAAGAGATGGGCTACCGGGCCTGCCGGGATGCTGAAACGAACAACGCGCGACAAGGATGTGTCGGAGCTGGTACCGGCGCTTCTGTGGGCAAGATCCTGGGTATGGAACGGGCCATGAAAAGCGGGTTGGGAGCTTATGCCGTGCAGGTGGATGATCTGAAAATGGGAGCTGTGGTGGCTGTCAACTGCCTGGGAGATGTTGTCGATCCGGACACCGGAAAGCGGCTGGCGGGTTTGTTGAGCGAAGACGGCCGCACGATTGCCGACACGGAAGCAGTCATGATACGGTCATTTGCCGACCGGAAGAATCTTTTCGCCGGAAATACAACCATCGCTGTTGTGGTTACCAACGCAACCCTCACCAAGGCCCAGGCCAAAAAGGTAGCTTCCATGGCGCATGACGGCTATGCCCGAACCATGCGGCCGGCGCACACCATGGTGGACGGCGATACGATTTTTGCCATGGCAACCGGCAGGGTTGATGCCGACATCAGCGTTGTCGGTCTGCTTGCCGCCAGGGTTGTCGCCCAGGCCGTGGTGCGTGCGGTTACCAAATCCGAATCCGCTTACGGCCTTGCCTGTCACACCGATATTATCAAAGACAGTTCGCATGAATCCAATTGAAATCAGGAAGGCCAGGGAAGAAGACGCACTAAAGATCGTTGCCCTTTTAGCGCAACTCGGATACCATTCCACATGTAAGGAAGCGGTCTGGCGGATCGCTGCGTTGAACGATAGCATTGACGCAGACTGTTTTGTGGCCGTTGCAGAAGGAGGGGAGATAATCGCCTGCATGCAGGTGATCATGGAAACCCGCCTGGCCGAAGGCCGCTTTGCCGAGATCGCAAGCCTTGTGGTTGACGATTCGATGCGAGGAAAACAGGTGGGCCATCGCATGGTGGACCGGGCTGTTGAATGGGCCGGGGAAAAAGGGCAGGCAAAGCTGCGTGTGCGCTGCAATGCCAAAAGGAAAGATGCCCATCGTTTCTATCACAACCTGGATTTTTCTGAGGCCAAGGAACAGAAAGTGTTTGAGCGGAGCAACCGGTAAGCGGATGGAAGAAATCACAGCAAAAAGATTTGTCCCCGGCATCGATCTGGACGCTCATCCGCAGCCTGGTTCCTTTTGCTTCGTTTTTCAGAAGGGAAAACTGATGGTCGCGGAAACCAGTGGCCGGCTATGCCGGGTGCCTCGTTTCAGCGACCTGCCCGCCGCCTGGTTTCAAAACGGAAATGCACTCTACCTGGGAAGTATAGACGACCGCGGCTGTTTCACCGTCGAAATCGAGGACTCGGCAGATCCCTCGGAAAGCAGCCGCCCTGCGGATTTGCGCAGTCTTTACGATTGCATGGGCGAAAGAGAACTCTCGGTTGCCGGGTTTGCCTTCCAGATCATCCAGTGGGACCAGAACTATCGATACTGCGGCCGATGCGGCAGCCGGACCAGCAATTCCAAGAGGGAGCGGGCCAAGATCTGCCCTGGCTGCGGCCTGGTCAATTTCCCGCGTCTGTCCCCATCCATTATCGTGGCCGTCACCCGGGGGGAAAAGATTTTGCTGGCCTGTGCCAGCTCCTTCCGCTTGAACTTCTACAGTGTATTGGCAGGATTCGTGGAGCCAGGAGAGACACTGGAACAGTGCGTTGAACGGGAAATAGAGGAGGAGGTTGGAATCAAGGTTCGTAACATCCGATATTTCGGAAGCCAGCCCTGGCCCTTTCCCGATTCATTGATGGTGGGGTTCACGGCGGAGTACGACAGCGGAGAGATTTGCATCGACAACCACGAAATCGTCGATGCCGGATGGTACCGAGCCGACAATCTGCCCAAAATTCCGGGGCGCATCAGCATCGCGCGGCGCCTGATCGATGCCTATATCGAGCGGGTTAACGGTGGTTCCAGATAGGCAACAACAGGGTGAAAAAAGGAGTGATAGTAGATGACGGAAAGCAATTTTACCTATGATGTAAAGTGCAAAACATGCCGTGTCGTTTTCCAGGTGCAGCTGTTCGAGAGCCATCAAAAAAACCTTTTCATCGTAGACAAAAAAGACTGGTACTGCGACCCCTGCAAAAAAGAGTATTTCAAAAAACAGACCGAAACCCTTTCTCATTCCCACCAAAAGATCGGTCTGCCGCCTTTATCCGGGACCGAAAAACAGATCAATTGGGCCGTAAAGATCCGCAGCGAGATGATTAACAAGGTGGATTACCTGCGAAAGAGTCTCACCTTTGCGGGTGACGATGAAAAAACGCTTTCGAACAGAGCCTTCGGACGGTTTTTTCAGGAATGGCAGGAAAGAACCTCCGCCAAATGGTGGATCGACAATCGCCAAATGACGGTTCGCGATATCTCCAAACAGGTGGCTGAAATAACGGCCGAGATGGAAGCATCCTGATGTTCAGACCTGTCCGCCTGTGAAATCGGTTGCGGTCGTGGAATTCTACCGCGGCCGGGTGAGTTTCAGGAACCGGGGGTAGTAAAGACGTTCGTCTTTCAATACGTTCTCATACACAAAAGAATTGGTGCAGTAGGTCAGCACCAGGTCGGCGCCTTTTAAATGGGGATGGGCCTTGGCCGCGTAGACCATGACATCCGGGATGGTGTTTTCTGCGGGGTTGTGGATCGCCGTGGGATCCGACCAGGGGCCGGTCAACTGCGGGGCATACCGCAGGGCCACATGCGCCGGTCCGAACCCCACGCTTTGACATCCAAGATAACCTTTGCGCTGCGGATCGAAATGAACCGTCGATTCGGCCTGGCCGTCTGAAAACAGAACCGCGGGAACGGTTTTCAGGGCGCTTTGGGGTTTCCATTGGCCGTTCGTACCGCACCACCATTGGATCGGGTCCAGGTCCCCTTTTTGTGCTGCGGCCAGATCCCAGCGCGCCAGAAGCAGGTCGCGGGTGTGCTCCTGGTAGGCCAGGGCATACAAGTGTTCTCCCTGGACAAAAACACTGCCCGACCCCACAATTGCCTGGAAGTCATTGGGAGGTGTGTGCAACCATTGCATGCGCCAGTCTACGGGCGGATCATCGGGGTTGGAAACCATCATGGCCCGCCATCCCGCCAGCTCGAATCCCAAGGGATTGTCGGCCGCTCCGATTTCCATGAAAAAAAGAATCAGGTTATGGCCGATGCGTTCGCCGTCGCCGGGCCATAGCCAGGTCCGGCCGTCCACCGGGAAAAAGGCGCCGGGGGTGCCGTTGGCGTCGCGCCAGTAAAAATTGACGTTGGACCGGGCGGGGTTATAGCCGTTTTGGATGGCGATGCTGTTGCGGATCAGGGTGGCATTCGGGCGGCCTATTTGGGGTGGATCGGTAATCAGGCTGTCTCCGAACAGCCAAAGCACGCGGCCGTCCTGCAGGTCGATGGAGTAGGCGTCATCTGCGCCCTTCCAGCGGGGGTCGCTGTGGAAAATGGCGTCTGCCTGGGGCCAGGGGGCGACAGTGAAGGTGGGGGCAGGGGAACCGGTTTTGACAGCGCAGCTGCAGAGCGCTATAATTGTAATGGCGATAAATACCAGTTGATAACGATTTTTGGTAAGGGCAAACATAGGATGTTCTTTCGGCGGATTACACAAAAGTGCTTAACGGACCTTTTAACGCATATGTCAAGAATTGACAAGCAGGCAACCGGCTGGTTATATAAACGCAGTTACCAAGGAGAAAAGCGCATGAATACCAAAATAAGCATAATAATTTTTGTTTCTGCACTTGTCGTACTGATTGTCAGCGCCATTGTCGGCAATATTCTGGAATCCAACGGAACATTGAAGACACTCAGCCCGAAAGGAATTGTTGCCGTAAAAATATTCTATTTTGCCGTCTTTTGTGTGTTGGCTTTTTCACTGGTACCGATAGTGCTGAAATATTTCATTTCAGGACAGATTAAAATCGGCAATGAAGAATCTTTTCTGATACAATGGCTTCAAACCCACGAAAAGGGGGTTGTCTACGGGTTCTGGGCCCTTTGTGTCATTGGATTGAGTATGGCCGTGCCTGCAGCTATAAAGGACGGTTTTTTTAAATAAAAATCGTGCCGGCGCGCACAGCGGTTCGCATGGTGCGAATTGTGATCAATCGGATTTGATGGTAAACTTCAATAATCCGGTGAATCTCCTTTTCCATTTGATAGGGTAAACGCTATATTATCAGTAGCTTGCTGCACCGGAATGGATCCGTCGGGGGAACGTATGTTTACAAGGGCAATTGTCAGAAAACCTGCCAGAACAATGACCCGGGGGTTGACAACCGCCAATCTGGGAACACCGGACTATCAAAAAGCGCTGCGCCAGCATGGGGGTTATGTGGCGGCCCTTGAAAATTGCGGCCTTGAAGTCATAATGATGCCGCCGCAAGAGGGCTATCCGGATTCGACTTTTGTGGAAGATTGTGCCGTTGTCACCGGGAGGTGTGCCGTTATTACCAGGCCCGGTGCCGTGTCGCGAAGGGGGGAGCAAACCTCCGTCGAAAAGGCGCTCGCTGATTTCTATGACCGGGTAGAGCATATTGTGCCGCCCGGAACATTGGATGGCGGCGACGTGATGCAGGTTGGCGATCATTTTTTCATCGGCATTTCCGCAAGAACCAACCAAAGCGGAGCCCGTCAACTGAAAAGGATATTGTGCGCGTATGGCTACAGTGCCGTTTTTTTTCAGTTGCGGGAGATGTTGCATTTAAAGACCGGCTTATCCTACCTTGAAGAGAACCGGTTGATCGTATCCGGTGAATTCATCGGGCACCTGTTCTTTCAACAATATTGCATCATAACCATCCCGGAGGAGGAAGCCTATGCGGCCAACAGCCTCTGGGTCAATGGAACGGTACTGGTTCCCGAAGGGTTTGCCAAAACGGAAAAAAAACTGAGCGATGCCGGATGTACGACTTGTGCTGTCGGTGTCTCGGAATTTCAAAAACTGGATGGCGGTTTGAGCTGCCTTTCGATCCGCTTCTGAGAAGAAGTGCAATCTAACGCCTTCAGATCGATGATATCCGGTATGGCAGAAAAGTGCTATTCTATATCAGATTTTCATGATATAATATAGCTATCGGGAGTCGAAAGAGCAGTAAAGATAAACAGATAATTTGAATAAATGGCGGGTTAAAATGGCCAAGAAAGCCGGTCTACCTCCGGTTGTTCGCCTGGGGTATAAAAAAGACGATCTGATCATCAAACAGGGCGATTACGGCATGTCTATCTACACGGTTATCAGCGGGAAAGTGGGGATTTTTATTGAGACGGAAGACCGCGATATTCGTCTGGCCACCCTGGGACCCGGGGAGATTTTCGGGGAGATGATATTTTTGGATAAGAGCACCACGCCACGGTCGGCATCAGCCAGGGCAATGGCCGATTCGGAATTGGAGGCGTGGCACCCAGCCCGGCTGAACGAAGAGTACTCAAAAATGCCGCCCATGCTGAAATATATTTCCGACCATTCACTCGGGCGCTTATTGCTGATGAATAAAAAGATATTGGCATTGACCGACAAAAGAAAAAGGATTGAGGCAGACGAATCGCAGCTTATCCAGCGCAAGTTTTTCCGGATGGAAGTCAATCTGGACTGTGCTTATCGCCCGGTGGACGAAAGCAAGAGCGTGGAACTCCAGGGGAACATAACGAATATCAGCAAAGGCGGCCTCAAGATGATCATCAGTTTTATCAATTCCAGAGAAATTGCCCATAATCCCGGCGATATGTTCGTGGTGACCACCAAACTGACGGAAAAGAGGCAGTTTAGGGCCAACGCAAAAATCATATCTGTGGATAGAACAAACAGCCCGGCCAAGCTTGCCGTTCGAATGGCTTTTGTACAACTTTCGGAAGAAGCCCAGAAACGTCTTGGTTTCTTTTTGATGCGCTGATCGGGAGATTCGTCATGGAGATACCCCCTGAATTTTATGAATATGTTGTCAGCGAGGAAAGTTACCCGCACGGCACGATATTGATCCGGGAAGGTGACAACGGCGACTGGATGTATGTAATTCTGGAAGGAATGGCCAAAGTCAAGAAGAAGACACCCAAAGGAAGCGTCACTATCGATGTTTTACGGGAAGGTGCCATTTTCGGAGAGATGGTATTGCTCAAGCAGGGGGACACCGCCCGCTTTGCAACCGTTGTTTCCGATGGACCTGTTGTCGTCGGAGGTCTGGATACCCAGCGTCTTATCCGGGATTGGAATGCCCAGACCTTTTTGCTGAAAAAACTGATCGGCAGTTTGATCAGAAGGCGGCAGGAGGCGGCCAACAAATTGATTTCCATGGTTCTTGAATCCAAAAAGAAATAGTTTTGAAGGACAACACAGACAATCAGAAGGCCGCCGCCAAGCGCATACCGATTACCTACAACCCCTCCCTACCGATTACATCCCGCAAAGACGAGATCATCAAAACCATCCGGGATCACCGGGTGGTTATCATATCCGGAGAGACCGGTTCGGGAAAAACAACCCAGATTCCCAAATTCTGCATAGAGGCCGGCAGGGGCAGGACCGGCCGTATCGGCTGCACGCAGCCCAGGAGAATTGCCGCCGTAACCGTTTCCGCCCGCCTCGCTGAAGAATTGGGCCAGGTACCGGACCGGACGGTTGGTTACAAAATCCGTTTTCGAGATACCGTTCAGGCAGATACCAGGATCAAGCTGATGACGGACGGTATCCTGCTAGCAGAGGCTCAGAAAGACCGTTTTCTGCGAGAGTATGACACCATCATTGTGGATGAAGCGCATGAAAGAAGCCTGAATATCGATTTTGTCCTGGGCATTCTGCGGGGATTGTTGAACCACCGCAAAGATCTCAAAATTGTAATTACCTCCGCTACCATCGATACGGAAAAATTTTCCAAAGCATTCTGGAATGCCCCGGTTATCGAAGTGTCCGGCAGGATGTATCCGGTAAGCGTGCACTACCTTACCGATGAAGAATGGGACGATTCGGCCGTGGACGGTTTTTACGTGGAGATGGCCGTAAGTGTCGTTGATAGAATTTTATCCGCAGACGGCGGCGGCGATATACTTGTATTTATGCCCACCGAGCAGGATATCCGGGAGACCTGTGAGTTGGTTGCATCCAGGGGGTATGCCGGCCTGGTGGTGCTGCCGCTGTTCGCCAGGCTTTCCGCAAAAGACCAGATCAGGGTTTTCCGGCCGAGCGCACATCGAAAAGTGATCGTGGCGACCAATGTGGCCGAGACGTCCATTACCATTCCGGGAATTCGTTATGTGGTGGACACCGGATTGGCCCGAATATCCCGGTATTCTCCGCGGAACCGGACAACATCCCTGCCGGTAGCCTCCATCTCGAAAAGCAGTGCAGACCAGCGCATGGGACGTTGTGGAAGGATCGAAAACGGGATCTGCCTGCGGCTCTATACGGAAGCTGATTACATGGCCCGGCCGCGCTTTACACCTCCGGAAATATTGCGGGCCAATCTGGCGGAAGTCATTTTGCGAATGCTGGCCCTGAAGCTGGGCAATGTCGAATCCTTTGCTTTCATCGACAAACCCGCTGCCGGGAGCATTCGGGACGGGTACAACCTGCTTGCGGAACTGGGAGCCATCACAGCCGGCCTGCGGAAAGGGAAGGCGTTGTACCAATTGACCCCAAAGGGGCGTCTTATGGCCAGGATTCCACTGGATCCAAGGCTGTCCTGTATGCTGATCGCGGCCAGGCAAGAGCAGTGTGTCTCGTCTGTTGCCGTGATTGCATCGGCGCTGAGTATACCGCTCCCCTTTGAACGGCCGCAGGAAAAATTGAAAGAGGCGGACAAGGTTCATAGGACTTTTAATGATCCGACTTCCGATTTTATGACCCTGCTGAACGTGTGGCGTCAATTCCAGCCATTGACGGCCGCAAAGCAGTCCATGCGCAAACGAAAACAGTTTTGCCAGAAAAATTTCCTGTCCTTCAAACGAATGCGGGAGTGGCAGGATATTCATAACCAGATTTGTGGTGTGCTGCGCGAAAATCGCTTTCCCATGAAAGACGTCCGCTATGAGCATGGTGGTGCAACACCGTCAGCGGGAGTCCCAAAGGTGCACGCCGTTTCTTCAAAGGAACCGTATACACCGGCCTATGCCGCCATTCATAAATCCATCCTGAGCGGACTGCTGTCCAATATCGCCAATCGAAAAGAAAAAAATATTTTCAGGGCGACCAAAGAAAAAGAAGTGATGGTTTTTCCGGGATCCGGACTGTTCAACCATGCGGGAGAGTGGATTGTCGCCGCTGAAATGGTGGAGACGTCCCGTCTGTTTGCCAGGGTTATCGCCAATATCGACAATCGCTGGATCGGGGAGATCGGCGGCTCGCTATGCCGGTACACGTACACCGATCCGCATTGGGAGAAAAAGAGGGAGGAAGTCGTCGCCAGTGAACAGATGAGTCTTTTCGGCCTGGTTGTTTCCTCCGGCAGAAAGGTTTCCTATGGCGGAATCGACCCGCAAGATGCCACCCGTATCTTTATTGAAAGTGTTCTTATCGAAGAGGATATCCGCAACAAGTTTGATTTTATGACACATAACCGAAAATTGATCGAAGATATCCGGGACATGGAAAACCGCTTGCGCTGCAGAGATCTTTTGATCAGCAAAACCGAGATGGCCGATCTGTTTCATGGCAGAATAGGGGAATGCTACAACGTTCGCAAACTGAAGCAGATCATCCGGGAAAAGGGCGGCCAGGGTTTTTTAAGGTTGTGCCGGGAGGATATTCTATACCGGCAGCCGAATGACATCTTGTGGCACAATTATCCGGACAAATTAAATTTGGGAACCGACAGTTTTGACTGCCTGTACCGATTTCATCCCGGCGAAAAGGAAGATGGATTAACGGTGAAAATTTCGGATTCGACGGCGGCATCTGTCGATGCCGATGCACTGGACTGGATGGTTCCGGGACTGTTTCGGGAAAAAGTGACGGCTTTAATCAAAGCGCTTCCCAAGAATTTTCGTAAGAGACTTGTGCCCGTATCCGTTACGGTGGATGTGATTTCAAAGGAGATGCCCCGGGAACGGTCCTCCTTGATTTCGGCTCTCGGCAAGTTTATTCACCGAAAATTCGACGTTGATATACCGGCAAGCGCCTGGGATACGGCCGCCCTGCCGGATTATTTAAAGACCAGGGTCGTCATCACCGACCAAGAAGGCCGGGAAATCCGATCGGGCCGGAGCAAAACACTCCTGGATGTCCATGGCGAATGTGCTCCGGAGTCTCCCCGGATGGAACGTTTGCGGCGGAAATGGAACCAATCCAACCTGACCCGGTGGGAATTTGCGGATTTGCCGGAACGCATCCCCATGGCCGCCGATACCGGGGAACCACAATATGCCTATCCGGCCGTTGTTCCTTCGGCTTGCGGCAAGCAGGTTGATTTGCAGCTTTTTAACAACGCTAACAAAGCCGCAACACTTCATTGTGAAGGGGTAGAAATACTGTACAAAATTTATTTTTCCAAAGAGCTCAAATTTTTACACAAGGCCCTTTCCCTGGCCGGCGAGAAGACGGGCTGGCCGGATTATCTGGGGGGCCGGGAAACCATAGAGCGCCAGATGTATGATCAGGCTGTTCGCAATTTGTTTCGCAAGAATATTCGAACCCGGAAACAGTTCGATCAATATGCCGCCGACAAGCGTAGCGCTATCCTGCCGGAGGGAAAGGTTTTGCGGGAAGCAGCGGATTCCGTGGGTCGGGCCTATTTGGAGTGCCTCCGCACCATATTTGCCATAGAAGGTGGCAATCCTTCCAATCCCGTGGCAATTCGTTACCTGAGTGAACTGCGAGCGGAGATGTCCCGCCTCATCCCAAGTCATTTTATAGCGTTATACACCCCAAGTCGGATGACCGATCTCGAACGCTATTTAAAAACCATCGCTGCGAGAGCCTCCAAGGGTATCGAAAACTATCCGAAATACGAGAAAAAGATGGCGGCGGTATCCCCATATGAAGAGGTGTTAAACGGGTTTCTCGGA
>CAZKYZ010000106.1:0-10616 GCA_964557055.1 uncultured Desulfobacterales bacterium | reverse complement strand
GCTCTCGGTGGTCTGTTGTGGCTGGCCGGCGCGCCGCCTCACTCATCGGAGTGGCTGGGATTTGCGCGATATTACCGGGCCATGATTGACCGGTATAAGGTTCGACTCGTACTCAACAAAACGGCGGACCGGGAATTGTTCACATCCGAAAAACCCGACCATGTCATTGTCGGGGAGGGCGCCAGGCCGCTTATGCCGCCGATTCCCGGCGCAGACAGCCCAAAGGTCCTTTCCGCCTGGGAAGTGTTGCGGGACAATCCCCTGCTGGGGAAACGGGTTGCCGTCGTCGGTGGTGGTTCCGTAGGGCTGGAAACCGCTTTTCTGGTGGCAGCCAAGGGCACCATCACACCGGAAATCCTTCATTTTCTGATGACCTATGAAGCTGAGGATCCGGAACGCATTCGGGAAATTATGTTCAGAGGCGTTTCGCGGGTAACCGTTTTTGAAATGCTGCCCAAAGTCGGAATGGATGTGGGGAAGTCGACCCGGTGGGTGCTTCTGGGTAACCTTGAGCGGTATGGGGTCGCACTGATGACCGATACCCGCATTACCGCGATCGATGCCGGGACGCTTTCCTGGGAGAGGGCCGGGGTCGAAGAGAGCGCTTCGTTCGACGCCATTATTCTTGCTGCCGGTTCGACTCCCGTTACAGCGATTTCGGAACTTGTTGTTGAAATGAATATACCCCACACCATTATCGGTGACGGCCACAAAATCGGCAAACTGGAAGACGCTTTTCACGGCGGCTTTTTGGCGGCAATTAATATTCCCTGAAAATTCGAAGATGGGCAGGCAGACTCTCTCCTTGACAAATCAACAAACGATCTGATATGGACACCCAAAATATAACATTCTGAATTAAATACTTTTTGCTGCATTTTTACGGGAAGCGATACGGCGAAAGGCAGCAATACCGGGACATTTTACTGCGGAGCAGCCAATGATGATCAAAGGTAGGGTTGCCTTTACAATCGCTTTTTTCTGTACGGCCGTCGCAACGATCATTCTTCTGGATATGGCTTTCGGATCGTCCCGAGCCGAAGCAGAAACCACGCACACGGCGATTTCTGATACGCACGCTGTTCCTGCAGATCAACCCCATGCCGGACAGCATGCCAACCTGGGAACAGGGCTCCCGGTGTGGAGCTGTATCCCCTTTGCCGGCATGCTGCTTTCCATTGCGCTGTTCCCGCTGGCAGCCCCCAATTTCTGGCACCACCATTTCGGCAAAGTTTCAGCTGCATGGGCCGCCCTGCTGGGCGTTCCCTTTGTTTTTGCGTATGGGGGCGCTGCTGTTTACGAGATCATTCATATCATTCTGATCGATTACATTCCGTTTATTATTCTTCTGTGGTCACTGTATACCGTTTCCGGCGGCATTTTGCTGCGGGGCAGCCTTCGGGGAACACCGCTTGTCAATACCGGGATGTTGATCCTGGGGGCTCTGCTGGCTTCCTGGATGGGAACGACCGGGGCCGCCATGTTGCTGATCCGCCCCTTTCTACGGGCCAACAACTATCGTAAAAACCGTACGTTTATGGTCGTTTTTTTTATTTTTCTGGTAGCCAATATCGGCGGATCCCTGACACCTTTGGGTGATCCGCCCCTCTTTCTAGGGTTTTTACATGGGGTTTCTTTTTTCTGGACGTTTAACATCCTGCCTCACATGCTGCTGGCCTCCACCATTCAGATCTTGATCTATTTCGGGCTGGACACCTACCATTACAAAAAAGAAAAAGCGGCGCCTCCCGAGGACGGTGCAAAAATACCCCTCAGAATCGTCGGCACCTACAATTTCCTCTTTCTGGGGGGGATCATAGCCGCCGTCCTGATGAGTGGTATTGTCGACTGGGGGGAACTTTCCCTTTTGGGGATCCATCGGTCGCTCCAGGATTATTTCAGGGACTTTTTCCTGATTATCATGGGGTTGGCCTCCCTGTTTTTTACACCTGCAGAAGTGCGTGAAGACAATCAATTTTCCTGGTTTCCCATAATTGAAGTTGCCTATCTTTTTATCGGGATCTTTATTACAATGATTCCCTGCTTGCTGATTCTGAAAGCGGGTTCCGAAGGTGCTTTTGCCTTTCTGATCAATGCGGTCAAGGACCCGTATCATTATTTCTGGATAACGGGTCTTCTGTCGTCTTTCCTGGACAATGCGCCGACATACCTTACTTTTTTCAATACAGCTTTAGGCAGTTTTTATTCCGGTATGACGGAAGCCCAGGCCGTACCGCTGCTGATGACGGAAAATGCCATTTACCTGAAAGCCATTTCAGCCGGTGCCGTATTTTTCGGGGCTTGCAGTTACATCGGAAACGCCCCCAATTTTATGGTTCGGTCCATCGCAGAGGAAGCAGGAACACCGATGACCAGCTTTTTTGGCTATATTCTGAAGTATTCTCTTGTGTTTCTGATTCCTTCATTCGTTGCTGTAACACTGGTTTTCTTTTGATGAAAGTCCGGTATAAAACGGTCTCCCGTAAAGAATCTTGTAAAAATGGGGGACCGGACAGGCTTTGAAATGAACATTATGGATCGATGGCTAACCGGAAACCGGAAAGCGGCTGTGAAGTCGGCATCCGGACCGGCTTCCAATGACCGTAAAGAAGAAATTCCCGGCGAAGCACCGCGACATGCTGCAGAAAAAAAAAACGGTTGCCGAAACCAGCGCTATGGCAAATATATCATCCCGGAAATATAGCGAAAAAGACAATCAGGGCGATCGCCTGGACAGGCCGGCGGCGGGACGGGAATATATGGAACAGACCCAACAGCCCTTTTTACAGTATTCGTTTGATTCCCGGGAAAGTGCGGAAACGGCCCTGCTGATGAATCCGTGGATACATATCGCTGCGGATACAAATAACCTGATTGCCACAAAGCCGTTTACGGTTGGGTGCTACCGACGAGACGACCGTCAGTTTGAAGTTGTTTTGGGTGGAGAGCCGATGTCCTCTGAAGTTGCGCGCGAAATGAAAAAGCATTTCACGCTTCTGGGCGGTCGCAAAAACGGCGAAAGAACCCCGGCAAAGACAGACGATGGGCAAGATGGGCAGCGTTTGCGGGAAGTGGTTTTTCTAAAAGAATACACCGAGATCAGCATGGAAGGAGCGCTTACCTGTCGGAAATATCGTTGTGAGGACCCGATTACCGCCACGGTATTCCTCAAGCGCAGGCAGAATAGCGTCAACCGCAAAGATTTTCGTATCGTGGTTGAGACGCCTAAAATTACATACTATCGTGATTTTGACGGCATTCATGAAGAAACCTAAGCCCAAAACGGTTTCCAGCCAAACCCGTAAAAAGTGCGGTTACCGGATTATTGGGAAAAACGGTTGGGAAGACGTTTCCCGGAATCTGCCATTTAAAGAAGCCCTGGGCATGCTGAAGAAAATCCGGAAACGGGGCAAAAAGGCCATCATTGTCGATGAATCCGTTCTTTTTTCCCCGTAATCCAGGACATCTGTTTAACCGTTATCCACTGATGATGATATCTCTATCACAGTCTGGATTCGAGACCGTTGCTATAAAAAATTGTGGACCTCTTCCGGCGACATGACCCCCAATCGGACAGCCATGCGGGGCGTCAGCAGGGCGAAGGTCCCGCGGGAGCGGGCACTTGGTTCACCTTTGCGGTTGTAAATGATGCCGTCAATGACCGCCTGGTTGCGCCCGGTCCGTTCGACAATATTTCCGGTCACCCGGAGCTTTTCACCGATGTAAACGGGTTGCAGGAAGTCGATGGCCATGTTTTTGGTCATGGTTATTTTTTTCAGCAGGTAGATACCGGCCCAACCCATGATTTCATCCAGAATGGTGGCAACGATCCCGCCGTGGACGATATTGGTGTATCCGCCCAGGTGCTTCGGAACAATCACGGATGAGAAAACCGATTTCTCATCCGTATAAAATTTCATCTGCAGGCCATGGCGATTGTTACCGCTGCAGCCGAAACAGCTGTGACTTTCATTGTTGGGTACTTCTTTGTACGGTTCGATTTTTTTTGTAAAAGAATTCATTTCGCGTTCGCTTGCGGATTCTATTTCTGCGTTTCAATCTTTGTTATAAATGACAAGTTTTTTCCCGGCAGAACTGTGAAATTTCATCAGAGGCGCTGTGGTGGTCGCGGCGCAGGTGAAAGTTGATCCAGGAGGGAGTTCTGTCCAGCTCCCACCGCCGTGGGGGAATGCAGCTGTCGCACATTTCCGAAGTTTTTCCGTCGCTGACCAGCCGGTTGTGGGCCCGGTACCAAACGCAGAGTTTGTCCGGGTGTACTTCACATCTGCCGTTCAGGCTGCCGCCGCAGGCTCCGTTGCGGGTGTGCTTGGGACATTTTGATTCCGGACACAGGAAACCCACGTGCTGGATGGCACAGTCCCCACAGCTGTGGCAGCCAAGCAATATCTTCTTTGCGGGATGTTCGGCGATGGATGCCAGCAATCGGCCAACCTTATTGCTGTTGAGGTGTCGACAGATTGCGCGGCAGGCCGGTGCCAGGGGGGAGTCGAAATTGAAGAAAAGGTGATGGGAAGCCTGCAGCGCATGATAGAGGTATTTGTCCATAGCAGGGGCCGGGGATGGCTGCCTCCCGAAACGGGGGACCGGTTTTTCATCCGATTCACCTGCCGGTGAGTGGAAAGCATAGAAGCCGCCGGGCTGTGGAAGATCGAATTCCGGCAGGAACTCACGCCACCGGTCTTTTATGGTCTCCAGCCGGTCCATGATTAGACCTGCCATCGAAAAATCACGATGAATACCACCGATATGAATGCCGTTGTAGCCGATACCGCGAAGGACTGCACCCAGCCTGGCAGCTCTTTCAACGGCTGCCTTTTTCCCTTTGGTTTTGTCTTTCCATTCTTTATTGACACGCTCCAGAAGCCTGTCGGGGACAATCGCCCCGGGAACCCGCCCCTGGTTCATGATCCTTGCCGCGCCCGGGGTCAGTACATATACAGAACCGAGTGCCGGTAATGTCAGCCCCATGACGTTTTTCATGAGGATTAGTTCTTCGAACTTGCGGGCATCATACCCCAGCTGGGTAATTATATATTTTGCACCCCCGGCGGCTTTGCGGAGCATTTTGGCATATTGGGCGAAAATTTCGCCTTCCCGCTGTTTGAAAGGGGATACGGCGCAACCCGTAAAAAATCCGTCAGGATCACCGGAATCATTCAGCCTTTTCGACAGCAGGGAAAACAGCACCTGGAGATTGACGGAGTCCAGATCGAAAACCGGTGCGCCCAGGCCGCCGAAGCCTTTACCGGTATAATCGCCGGTCAATGCCAAAATGTTTTTCATACCCATCATGGCCAGTTGAAGGGCGCGGCTTTCCATACCCACCCGGTTTGTATCCCGGCAGGTAAAATGAATAATGGTATCCATGCCGATCCGGAATATTTCGTAGCCGAGAGCATCCGGACTTAGCGAGGGGTTCCCCCCGGGGTTGTCCGTGATCGAAACGGCCGAAATCCGGCCGTCGGCGAAAGTGTCCTTTGCGATTCCCATTACCGTGTCAACGGACCGACCTGCCGATTCCCGGCCGGGAACCAGTTCCAGGGTTACAACGAAATTGTCGGGTACGAGCAGATCATTTTGAAAGACACGCAGCATGGGATACTCTCAATTGCCTGTTGTGGAAATGGAAACGCTTTTTTTGTTTCAAAGGTTGACGGTTCCGTAAAAAGTCGGATTTCTCTCTTTTCTGTCATCCCGGCGAAGGCCGGGATCCAGTGATTTCAAACATTTCTGGATGCCGGATACGTCCGGCATGACGGTCGGAGGACTTTTTACGAGTCCATCAAGGTTTGTTCGGACACTTTCGAACCGCTATGATTGTAGACGTGTAAAAGCAACAGGTCAAGTCGCCAGTTTCGGAGATGATTCAAACGGTATAGCGACACCCCGTCTGTAACAACATGGTTGTTCTTGACTTCGTAACATCTTGACATCAACCATTGATTTTCCTATTCTAACAATTTTGATATAACAATTCTTACCCGGCGATGGCCTTATTTGGATGGCAATCAGCGCTGGAGGATCGGGAATATGCATAAAATCATTTTTGTTTTTTTACTGTTGGCCGCGATGATTCCTGCCCGGGCCGGCGCCGAGACGATCATTTTAAAAGGCCGCAATACCATAACCGCTCCTATTGTCAAGAAGACGGCCGATGCCGTCTTTTTGGATCTCGGGTTCGATATCCTTCGGGTCCCCCGACATGCCGTTGCAGAAATCCGTGCAACCCAAAAAAGCGATTCCGATTCTCGCCCGGCCGTCACCGGGGCAAAGGCACCCTATTTTTCCGGCGACCCGGGGCTGTCGTCTACCGAAGCGGGCGTGGAAAAATTTGGCCCGGCTGTTGTCGTGGTCAAATCGCCTGCCGGGATCGGTTCCGGTTTTATCGTCCATGAGGAGGGTTATCTGATCACCAATTTTCATGTCGTAAAGGGGCAGAAACACCTTTCCGTTACCCAGTTCGTCGATGCCGGACCGGAACTAAATCGTGTTATTCACAACGAGGTGCGTATTGTCGCGCTCGACCCTTTTCATGATCTGGCGGTTTTGCAGATAGAAAAACAGCCGGACAATAAATTTCCTTGGGTTGTGCTTAGTCCGGGGGAACCCCTGCTTGGTGAAAAGGTATATGTCGTCGGCAATCCGTTGGGGTTGGAAAGAACGGTAACAGAAGGTATTCTCAGCCATACGGGACGCCTGTTCGAGGGGCTCCTCTACCTGCAGGTGGATGCTTCGGTCAATCCCGGCAATTCGGGAGGCCCGTTGTTCAACGGAAGGGGGCAGGTCATCGGGGTTGTCAATATGGGGATACCGACGATGCAGGGGCTCAATTTCGCAATCCCCGTGCAGCACGCACGTTTTCTTCTCGATCACATGGATGCCTTTGCCTATGATAAAAGCAATTCGGAGTCCGGGTTTGTCTATATCTCGGCCCCTCCGAACCCGAAAAAAGAAAATCAGCCGAAAAAAGAAAATCAGGAAGATAAGGAGAAATAATGGTTTATTCACGTCTGCCAAGAGCGATATTGTTGTGCCTTTTGAGCCTTGCCGTAACGGCAGCCTTTCTGTCCGGCTGTCAGTCCCAGAAGACAGAACCCACGTTGCCGTCCATCGACAGATCAGAGCTGTTTGCCGATTCACAGGTGGTGTTTCGGATTTCAAACACGACCGATATGCTGGAAGCTGTAAAAAAGTCCCCCCTCGGGGAGCTGTGGAACAGCCCCGAAATGGAGGCATTCCGCGATGGCAGGACAATGGATGAACACATCCAGGAAGCCATGCGGACAAACAGTGATTCCGCAACCGAAGACCGATTGGGGGAAATCTATCTGGAAGAAATCAAAATGTTGAAGGGCGAGGTCATTCTCGGTTTTGAATTTAACGACCAGGACGCCGAACCAAAAATGTGCATTGCGGCGGCCATGACCAAAGAGGCGTTTGACCGCAGCCTGGAACTCGATGCGCGCATTCACGAACTGGAAGATACCGAAACGATCACAGCCACTGAAAATTTCAACGGTATCGAAATCCACACCTATGTCGTTAAAGGGGAAGCAGAAGACGATGATGAGTTCCACTACCAGGCTTTTTACAAAGGAACCATCCTCATGGGTGAGAAAAAAGAGTGGCTGGAAAAGTCGCTGGCAGCCCTTATGGAAAGATCGGTCCGGGAACCGGCGGATGCGCCTTCTGCTGCGCTGCTTCTCAAACCGGGGCTGTTGGCCCAGATGAAGCAAAAGATGCTCGAAAATCTTCCGGAGGAGAGAGACGCTACGGATGTGGATCGGCTGGTGAGCAGCCTGGGTGTCGAGGCCATCGGTGAAACCGGGATAACGTATACAATGAAACCGGAAAGCGCTCAATTGGACCTGACTGTCCAGAAAACCGGCGAATGGGACAGGGGCCTTATGTTGTTCATTCCCACGGAACCGGCTCCGGCGGACTACCGTATATCATACATGCCGGAAGAACCGGCATCATATGGCGTAGCCCGCACCGATTTCGCCCGGATCTGGGCCGAAATTCCGGTTATCCTGAAGCAGATTGCTCCTGATATGGAAGCCAAATTCAATCTGGGTGTGGGATCCATTGGCGGCATGCTGCAAATCAACATCGACAAGGACCTTTTCGGAAATCTGGATAACCTGATGTTCAACTATTCCAGAATCGTTGAAGAGCGGCAGGAGTGGATTTACGGGTTTCGGGTTAAAGATGCAGCGGCCATGAACCAGATGCTGTTTACCCTGTTCGATGAAAACGCGATTATCCGTTCCCAGCTTGGCGACATGTATCGTGAGGTAACCATACAGGGCAATACCCTGCATATGCTGAAGATTCCCGGCGCTTCCATGGACGCGGAAGGCCCGGTGTTTCAAAATTTCGGTGTTGTGGTTTTGGACCAGGCGCTTCTGGTGGGCCATGAAAACCTTTTGATGGACCATGTTCAATCGACTGCCGACAAATCCGGGGAGCCGGCTTTTTACAAAAGCGACAAATATACGGCCATGATGGAGAATATACCTTCCGGAGCTTTCCGCTATTCCATGGGAAGCCTGTCGAAAATCGGTGAATACACGCTGGCTAAAATCCGGGAATCCGAGTCGCATGAAGACGATCTGTTTGCGGATGATGAAATGGAGGGTCCGGATGTTGAAGAGGCGTTTATGGATCGGTTTCTGGAAGGATTCAAATATGACCAGCTTCCTGCCGATGAAGTCATTGCAGGGTATCTGGGCGATTTCGAGGGGTACAGCCTTGCGAATGAAAAAGGGCTGGAGTCCGTTTTGACCATACGCTATCCCCGAAAAAAGCAGACGGATTGACGATGAAATCTTTAGCACTTGTCGGAAAAACTGTATTTGCAGCCATGCTCCTGACCGCGGCCCTGCTGTCGTCGGCGATTGCAGCGGACACCGTGATGGTCCAGCGTGATTTCGGATTTGGAAACAGAGAAATATTTCAGTTCAAGGAAGACCTGGCGAACCTGGTTTTTCACGATTTGAATCACGATGGGCTGGATGATATCCTTTTTGTGAACAACAGTCTTTCCAGGCTGGAAATATTGATCCGCAAGGCAAATAGCAAACGCGCGGCAGACGATGCCCTCCCCCGCCTGGAGGACGTCTTTGAAAATCGCGGTTTTTTACTGGACCAGAGAACGATCCAGCTGGAAGTGCTGGATCTCAATGGGGACAGCCGCTCGGATTTACTGACGTCGGGGGAGCACAGAGGGATTCGAATATATCTACAGGATGCCAACGGCGGTTTTTCAGATTCCGTTACACCGACAGTAAAAAAGATCTATGAAGCGGTTACCGTCAAAACCGCGGATTTCAACAATGACGGGGCTGCCGACATTCTGGTTTGTGGAAAGGATGCCGCCGACATTTTATACAACAACGGGAGTGGGCGATTTCTGGAGCGTGTTCAGATATCTTTCACGGCCAAAGAGTGCTCCGGTGCATTGACCGGTGATTTTGACGGCGATCACCGGCAGGATATCCTTTTTTACTTCCCCAAAGAGAAGCTGCCCCTGCGGTTCTATCGGGCAACCGCTAAGGAGGGGTTCGGCTGGGAACATCCCCTGGAAGTCGCCCCCTTTCGGCGTATCAAGAAGATTTCGCTGACGAATCAGGAGAAGGACCAGTTGATGCTGATCCTCCAGAACTCGGTCAATCTGCAACTTTCCGAAGTTATCGAAAGCATTCGCGAAAAGCTGTATGAGAATACTTCCATAACAACGATTCGCCTGGGCGCCAAAGGCGTGGGCAGAAAACTTCCCATGGCCTGGGTCGTGCATGATTTCAACGCTGACGGTTTCCAGGATTACTGTGTAAGTGCTCCGGAACTGTCGCGCTTAATGGTCTATTGGGGAAGCCCCGACGGATTACAGCCTGTTCCGGTGGTTGTCGATTCCCTGCGCCGGGCCAAATCCATCGATGTGGACAGCCGGGGTAACCTGTATGTTTTCAGTGCTCAGGAGAATGCCATCGCCTGCCATCCGGCCGGCAAACTGGAAGTATTTCCGACTTTTATCAACCTGGAGGGAAAACTGTCGGTTGCGGCCGTATCGGACAGAACCCCGGGGTTTTTCTATGTCAGCGAGAGGCAGAAGGACCGTTTTTATTTCTGCTATGCCGATATTGATGGTGAAAAACGGTCCGTCCAGATGGAAATCACCCAGGAGAAACGTCCGGAAGACATGATCGTGTTTCCCATTTCCCCCAAGCAATGGGGGGTCATCTGTTTTACATCCCTGGGCAAACCGACAATGTATTTATGGAACGGCCGTAAGCTGCAATCGATCGGCAAGCAGCAGTTTCGGGCACTTGGTTCCGGGTTTACCCGAAGAGACATTCAGGTCGTTCCATTCGAGTCGGGATCGGATCTGATGGTAAACGAGGGGAGCGTTTCCAGGCTCTACCGGTTTGACGGTTCAACGTTTGGGGTCAAACGGCAATTTGGCTTGCCGGATGAAAATGCGGTCCTGCGGTTCGGCGTTGCAGCGAAGGGACCGCAGGGACTACCCGGGTATCTCTTTTACAATGAGCGCGGTAATGAACTGGTATGGTTTTCCCAGGCCCAAAAGGATGAAC
>CAZKYZ010000105.1:0-10662 GCA_964557055.1 uncultured Desulfobacterales bacterium | reverse complement strand
CCCGACCTTTTTGGCGGATGGAAAAAAAGTGGTGGGTGCCCAACCCTACGAAGTGTTGCTGCGCCTGGTGACCGTTTAACCAAAACGGTTTATACGGCTGTTGGTGAACGACTGCGCTTTCCGATGCCACCGAAACATGCGGCGCTCAATTACAACTAACGCCGTGTCTCTTCAGGCTAATTGGGATTAAAACACTCGTATAGGTAAATCTTCTTTTGGGTTATAGATCCGTAAAGTTATCGCGCGGCATCCCATACGGGGACGCCCAAAAATTGCGAAAGCTTGCCGGCATCTTCCCGCAGTCGCTCGGGGCTGCCATGATCAATTACATTGATGCGCCGTGCATCTCGGAGAACGAGGTTTAATTCATAGCTTTGGTAGGAGCTGTTTTTGCCGCTGCAGTATTCGGAGATGATTTGCAGGGCGTGAATTTCGCCAATCTCAGCAAGGTCCTTGATGACAGCCCGGTTAGGCACATGGTGGGGCGCTGTTCTGCCTTTCCAGAAGTATCCCTGGCGGGTGTCGAAAACGATGGGAGCCGTAAAAGATCGATACATCCATCCCCCTGCTGCGGCGAAGATCACGCCGACCACCAGGGGCAAAATCATTTCGACCGTAAAGGACAGTCCGTCCCGGTAAAGCTGATAACCACCGAAAATGGATATGGCCATGCCGGCGGTGAAAAAAATTGCAGCAAAAAGTTTGGCCATGACGGAACTGCGGAATTCGATCCGGTTGGGATGGACCTCCACCAGCAAATGGGTCAGAAAATTGGTGCCGCCGCCCTTGGCGGGCCCCCACCCGGTTTGCCTGGCGAGGGGGTCGTCGAAACGGGAGAGATCCACATCTGCCGTTGACGGCTGCATACTTTGCAGTTTTTGAACGATTTTGTCCAGCATTTGATTACGAAAAACAGAGCTAAAGATTGTTTTATTCCCGGATGCTCGAAAATAAGGGCCCTTGAAGGGTATCCTTTTGTCGAGCCTGAAACGATTGTCAAAATATCGTAACCGGCAGGCCCTGTCAACGTTTCAATGGCGCCGACGGTTGACCGGGACCGGCCATGACAGCCGGGATTTGATCTCCGAATGCCCAAAATATAGCATATGGTATAGGGGTATTGTTATCGGATATTTGGTCAGCCGGTGTTTTTTATGCCGCGATCGGGTGTAATCTGAATGACAGCCTGTATTGACAAGCGGGAGAATGCTTTCGTATTATCGCCTACCCAAAACTTGCAGGTTCAAAGGATTACAGAGCCAGAGATGTTATTCGGTACAATAAACAAGAAAATTACGGCAATTCTTCGGGGGATTTTCCCGCCGGTTGCCGAAAGGCTGTTTCCACGTTACCAAAAGCGGGACCGAAACAAGACAGATTCGCCGGAGCCGGTTGATACACCACTGTCCTCGGAATTGGAGCAGGCGATCTCCCGGATGAAAGGCCATTGCACGGCTTGTGGTGACTGTGTACAACAATGTGCCTTTCTTGAAAAATACGGCATTCCTCGGGATATCGTTCGGCGGTATGATTTTCGCCGGAAGGAGAATCAGCAAATCGCCTATGAGTGCAGTCTGTGCGGTATGTGTTCAGCGGTTTGCCCGGAAAAATTGAATCCGGCACTCCTGTTTCTGACGATTCGCAGAGAATCCATCTGCCGGCGAAACACCAATCTGAACCGGTACCGCAAAATCCTTGCCTACGAAAGAAGAGGTGTTTCAGCACGATATTCCTATTACAGTTTTCCGGAGGGGTGCGATACTGTTTTTTTCCCGGGTTGCACATTGTCGGGCACCCGGCCTCAGACAACGTGGGAAATTTTCAAGCGGTTGCAGCCGAGTTTTCCAAACATAGGAATCGTTCTCGACTGTTGTACCAAGGCTTCCCATGACCTTGGGCGGCAGGCTTATTTCGAAGCCATGTTTGGTGAATTGTGTGCCTATCTCATGAAAAACGGCATCAAAACCATCCTGGTTGCCTGCCCCAGCTGTCAGCGCATGTTCCGACAATTCGGTAATGATTTTTATGTCGAAATGATCTATCGGCATCTTGGAAAGCAGACGCAGATCCTGGGTGCAATATTGACCGGCACGGTTACGGTGCATGACCCCTGCCCCCTGCGTGGGGATAGCGTGACCCATGATGCCGTACGGAATATTTTGAAATGGATGGGCCTGACGGTTTTTGAAATGAAGCATTGTCGGGAGCAGACGCTTTGCTGCGGAGAAGGGGGATTGGTGGAAGCGGGCAGCACTACTCTGGCCTTTCGCTGGGGGCAGCTGCGTAAAAAGGAGAGCGGTGGTAAAAAGGTTGTAATCTATTGTGCCGGTTGCCATAGGTTTCTGGGCAGGGTCGTTCCAGTCATCCACCTGGCGGATCTGATGATATCGCCCAAAAGGGCCATGGCCGGAAAGGCCGGGGTATCCAAAACGCCGTTTACATACATCAATCGATTGAAGTTAAAACGCTGGATTCAAAGAGAGATGCCGGCCGTGACGACCCGGGAACGGATGTATTCTCCGGAAAAAAGAATAGACGGCGAGTAGCCCGGACAGGATATCCGGTATTGTTTGTGACATCCGGTTTTAACGAGGCAGAAAATTTTTTCAAATGAATATTGATACCACAGCCATCCTATTTGCCACGGCGACGGTGACCGTCGCCGGAGTTATTCGCGGGTTCGGCGGGTTCGGGTTTTCCATGATTGCAACAGTCTGTTTGTCATTACTGTTCGCGCCTGCAAAGATCGTCCCTGTCGTTCTGATGTTGGAGGTTATGGCCAGCCTGATGCTGATTTTCAAAGTTTGGAAAGAAATCGACTGGGCCACGCTTTTTCGGTTGCTGCCCGGTGTGGCGGTTGGCACCCCTGCCGGTTCTTTTCTGCTGTTCATACTGGATCCTCGTTTCATGCGGATCGGTATTGCTGTCACGGTTATTGTGCTGGCAATTATTCTCCTGCGCGGCTATCAAATGAAGCGCAATCCTGGGGCTGTCGGTTCATTCACTATCGGTTCGGTGTCCGGAATTCTCAATGGAAGCGCCGCCATCGGTGGTCCACCGGTGATCCTGTTCTTTTTTTCGTCACCGGCCCAGGCGAGTGTTTCCCGGGCGTCGCTAATTGCCTTTTTCCTAATCACCGATATCGTCGGAGCCGGGTCTGCGGCTGCCATGGGCCTTGTGGACAGCACCACGGTGATCAGCGCGCTTTGCCTGGTGATTCCACTGGGAGTCGGCGTATCGACGGGCAGCAGACTGTTTCGGCGGCTGCCGTCCGACGCCGTTAAAAAGGCTGTCCCGGTGATTTTGATTGTGCTGTCGTTCATGGCGCTGATAAGGGCAGCGTATCTATAAATTTGAGTGGCTGACTGTTCGCTAAAAACGAGATAGAAAAATTTTCGGAGGGGAGACGATACCATGACATTACCGGAAAATGGATTGACCCGGAAAGACGTGTTCGGAAGCCTGGAGCAGTTTCGTGAAGGCGACATCAACTGGCGGGAAGGCCGGACGTTTGGTTATGTGTTTGACCCGGGCCCGGAAGTGATGGAAATCGGAAAAGAGGCGTATATGATGTACCTTACGGAAAACGGCCTCGATTTTACCGTATTTCAAAGCCTCATGAAGCTTGAAAAAGCCCTGGCGGCCTTTGGTATCGACCATCTCAACGGTGGCGACGAAGCCGTGGGCAATTTTACCAGTGGTGGTACGGAGAGCATCATGCTGGCCGTGAAGGCCGCCAGGGACTATTACCGCGCCAAACGGTCGGACATTACACGACCGGAGATGATTCTTCCGGCAACTGCTCATGCGGCTTTTCACAAAGCGGCCCATTATCTGGGCATTACAGTCATTCCGGTATCCGTAGATCCGGACTCCTTTCGAGCGGATCCGGAGAGCATCCGATATGCCATTAACGAGAATACCATCCTCCTGGTGGGATCGGCCCCCTCGTATGCCCATGGCGTTGTCGACCCGATCCGTGAAATAGGCGAGCTGGCGCTTGAGAAAGACCTCTGGTTGCACACAGACGCCTGTATGGGCGGTTTTCTTTTGCCGTATTTAACACGCCTGGGCAGGCCGGTGCCGGAATTTGATTTCAGGGTCCCCGGGGTTTCATCCATATCCATGGACCTGCATAAATACGCATACTCCCCCAAAGGGGCTTCCCTGGTGCTCTACCGGACAAAGCACCTGCGCAAATACCAGATCTTCGCCTGTTCACACTGGATCGGCTATACCATCATCAACAATGCCATTCAAAGCAGCAAGTCCGGAGGGCCAATGGCCGCGGCGTGGGCGGTGATGAATTATATCGGCGACAAAGGGTATCTTGACATCGCTCAAAAAAAGCTGGAAGCCACCAGGAAAATAGTCGCGGGAATCAAAAGCATACCGGCCTTACGGCTGTTGACGGAGCCGGATATGTGTCTGGTGTCGTTTACTTCGGACAGTCTGAATATTTTTCACCTGATCGACGAGATGAACAGCCGGGGGTGGTATATCCAGCCGGCACTTTCTTTCGACAACTCTCCGGAACATATTCACCTGTCCATCAACGCCTCCAATGTGGCCTGGGTGGATCTGTTTTTGACCGATCTGGCCGATGCGGTTGAGAAAGTGAAGAACGTCTCTTCCGGGGAACTGGTTGCTGCCGTTCGCACCGGTCTTGACGGTATGGACCTGTCCGGTCTGACGGATGCGGAGACGGCAGGCCTGCTGGCCATGGCCGGGATCGGAGGTGATCAGGGCTTGCCCAAACAGATGGCGGATATCAACGAGATCCTCAATTTGCTGCCGCCGGACATTCGAGAAAAACTGTTGACCACTTTCGTCAACGATGTTTTTGTATACCCGTCCGGGGCGTGAAAAAAGACACTGCGCAGAATTGTTTTTATTTGGCGATAGGCAGATGACCGGGACAAGGTTCCATCCGGCAAAATCATCCAGACAGGAGGCCATCAAATGCCGTGTCCGTTTCCAGCCGATTTCATGCTCATTTTCGGTTTTCTTTCCCTGCTGCTGCTACTCGGAGTCTTCTTTCGGGCCAGGCTGGCTATTTTTCAAAAATACCTGTTCCCAAGTTGTTTGATCGGCGGGATCATCGGGCTTGGGGTCGTCCATTTCGGAGACCTGGGTTTTGAGACTCCGGATTTGGAGACTTTTGCCTACCACCTGTTTAATATCTCTTTTATCTCCGTTGGTTTGACGTACGATAAAAAACCGGCTGAAAGCGTTGGTTCCCGAAAAGACGCATTGAAAGGGCCTGTCTGGATGGCCCTGGTTCAGGGGTGCACTTTTCCGGCCCAGGCAATTGTTGGAGGGTTGGCTGTGATGCTGTTCGGCTGGTTTGGTCTCTCCCTGTTTCCCACCTTTGGATTTTTAGGCCCCTTGGGGTTCAATGAAGGCCCCGGACAGGCGCTTTCTTTTGGAAAGGTATGGGAGGGCATCGGTTTTTCCGATGCCGCCACTATCGGACTGACCTTTGCGGCCATCGGATATTTTTTCGCGTTTTTTGTCGGTGTACCGCTGGTGAACTGGGGTATCCGCAAAGGAATTTCTTTTGGGGGGCGGCCGGGTCCCCTGCCGAAGGACCTGCTCACCGGTTTGACCGGTAAAGATCAGGATAGAGAGTCTGCCGGACGCCTTACCATTCATACGGGCAATATGGAAACCCTGGCCTTTCAGACCGCTTTGGTAGGAGGTGTGTATGTGCTTACCTATGGTGTCGTGTGGGGTCTCGGCCGGTTCATTCCAGACGATGCCGCATCCATGCTTTGGGGATTTTTCTTTTTTTTCGGCCTGGCCACCGCCTTGCTGACAAAATCAGCACTGGTACGGTTTGGGGTAGGCCATCTGCTGGATCCGGGGATTCAGCGCCGCATTACCGGCTGGTCCGTGGACTACCTTATGGTATCAACAGTGGCGGCCATCCAGTTGGCGGTGGTCTGGGACTACTTTTTCCCCCTGCTGACCATTTCGCTGGCCAATGGGATTGTTACGACGCTCGGGGTTTTCTATCTGGGGCGGCGGGTTCCGGGGTATTCTCTGGAGAGGACGGTCGCTATTTATGGGACCGTCACGGGCACGGTTTCCTGCGGCCTGCTGTTGCTCCGCATTGTCGATCCGGATTTTAAAACACCGGTTGCACTGGAAGTGGCCGTAATGAATGTTTTTGTGCTGCCGATCATTGCCGGCTGTACGTTGTTGGTCAATGCACCGGTCTGGTGGGATTGGGGCCTGCCGCTGACGATCCTGGTATACGCCGCCATCCTGGCGATTTCCCTTGCCTTTCTCAAGATTCTGCGGCTATGGGGAAAGCCGCAGTTCTAGCACGCTGCTGCATGAATCATGGAGTGAGGTATGGGAAAGAAACAGAAAAGGTTGTCCCGCAGCCAGGCTTGCTTTCGACGCGAATCATGCCCTGGTGGGCGTCAACGACACTTTTGACAATCGACAACCCGAGTCCCGTACCTATGATGTGCCGGGTCTGGACATTCTTGACCCGGTAAAAGCGATCAAAAATCCGCTGTTGTTCCTCCTCGGGAATACCAATGCCGGTATCTGTTACCCGGACACAGACATAATCGCCTTCTACGGCAGCATCGATGGAAATTTTTCCGCCCTCCGGGGTGTACTTGATAGCATTTCCGATGAGGTTTGAAAAAACATCTTCCAGATTGAATCGGTTGCCGATCAGCGGTGGCAAGGCCGGCAGATGTCCAAGGTGCAGCCGGATGGATTTGGCTTCGGCCGGAGCCTGATGGAAAGCCACTTGGTCTTCAAGCAGTTTTGCAATCCGGATTTCTTCCGTCTCACGGGTGATCAGCCCGGATTCGATTCTGGCCAGGTCCAGCAACTCGGAAGCCAAGTTGGTTAAAGAAAGAATCTTTTCCGAAGCTCTCCCCAGGATTGCTCTTTGTTTCGAGGTGGTTTCACCTGCCAGGCCGTCCATGACAACTTTCAGCTGCATCAGGACCGCGTTCATCGGGCTGCGGATTTCATGCGCGACCATGGAGACAAAATCCGATTTAATCTGGTCCATCTTTTTTAACGTCGTGATATCATGCAGGACGGTTATGGTTCCCAGCTTTCGTCCGAGGCGGTCCCTGAACGGGACACAATGAGCCCCGATAATAATTTCCTCAGATTTTAGATCCGTTTCCAAAGACACTTCCTTGGAGACTTCAATAAATTCTGCCTCCGGAGCGTCAAGAACCTGGTCGATCATGGCGTTCAGGTTATGATTGCCCAAAACGCCGGCAGCCGCCTGACCGATCGGACTTTGTCCTTGATAACCAATCATCTTTAAAAAGGCCGGGTTCACCTGGGCAATCCGTTTCTGGTTGTCGGTGGTCATCACCCCGTCTGCCAGGCGATTGATCATCACCCGCGTTCGGGATTTTTCGTTGGCAATGTCCTGGAGAGTGTTGATGTACTCAACAGCCTTGGTAATAACGATACGCAGGTCGCCCGGTGAAAAAGGTTTGGAAATAAAATCAAAGGCTCCTTTTTTCATCGCCGCCACGGAGTGCTCCAGGGTAGCATATCCGGTAATGACAATGACCACCGTATCCGGATGCATCGCGCGGATCTGCGCCAGTGCATCCAGCCCCGACAGACCCGGCATCATCAGGTCCAGCAGGACAATGTCAAAATGCTTGTTTTTGATCATCCGCATACCGGTTTCGGCAGTTTCCGCCCCGTCAGCCTCATGGCCTTCTTCGGTAAGCATCTTGATACACACATCGCGAATACGTTTTTCATCGTCGACAACCAACACACTCGGTTTGAAAAAAAGCGGCGGGCGGACGCCGCATGGGGGTTTCATTTCTGGTTCCAATCTCGACACAGTATCACTCCTTACCCTTAATATTCCGGCCCGGATCATCTGAAGACTGGAAAAGAGGCAGCTCCACCCGGAACGTCGTCCCCCTTGCACTAGTCTGCTTTACTTCGATATGCCCCTTGTTTTCCCGGATGAGTCCATACGCCGTACTTAACCCAAGCCCGGTGCCCTGGCCGGGCTGCTTGGTCGTAAAAAATGGATCGAATATCCGGGGTAAATGTTCCCCGGATATCCCGCACCCGCTGTCTTCAATCTCCAGAAAAGCCTTCTGTCGGTCCTCATCCCGATACGTTCGAAAAATCAGTCTGCCGGAACCTTCCATGGACGATACAGCATTCATTACCAGGTTGATAACCACCTGGCAGATCTGGTTTCTGTCTACGGTTACCGGCATCATCTCCGCAGATATTTCTTTGATAATTTCGATATTCCCGAATACTTTTGGATCACGAATGAGAGCCAGGCTTTGGTCTATAACCGTATTGAGCTGAATAACATCTTTCGAGGGGTTTGAGTGACGGCTGTAGGCCAGCAGATTTTTTACAATATCCCGGCAGCGGTTTACATCTTCAATAACCGCCGCAACCTCTTCCCGTTCGGGGTCGTCAATAGCCAGCCCGGCCAGCTTCATATCCGCGTAAAAAAGAATTCCGGTCAGGGGGTTATTGATTTCATGGGCGACACCGGCGGCTAGCTGACCGATGGAGGCCATCTTTTCCGACTGGGCCAGCCTCGCCCGGGTCTCCTCTAGCTTGTTTTCCACGGCCAGCTTTTCCCTCAGGTCCGTATAAATCCCGACCGTGGCGATTTCTTCGGTGTCTTCATAGATAATGGATGCCGTTATTTCAACGGGGATTTCTTCACCACCTGAATTGACGATGGTGGTGTTCATGCCGGGAAGTTTGCCTTTGCCGCCAAGCTTTTCGTTGTTAAGCTTTTTCATAATGTCCGTAGCAACCCCGGCGGGATAAAGAGTGGCCACGCTGACCGTTGAAACGGCTTCCCGATTGGAATACCCGAAGAGCTCCTGGGCAGCGGGGTTCATCAACAAAATGTTCCCGTAGCGATCCGCCGCGACAATGGCAATGGGAGACCCGGTTATAATTTTTTCCAAAAACGCTTCGGTTTCCTTGAGGGCAATTTCCAGGTTTTTGACCCGGGTAACATCCCGCACGCTCTCAAGAATGTAGGCAACCTCCCCGTCATCACCGAGAATCGGCGAAAAAACCCGGTCCTCCCAGAGCTTTTTACGGGTCTTGGTGGTTACACTGCGCATGAGGGTCTGGCCTCTGCGCTCGGCTATCACCTCGGGCAACGGGCACTTATTGATTGGGCATTGCTTGGCGCCGTAGAAAACCTCGTAACAGGTTTTCCCCACGATCTCCTCAAGGGTGGTTTCATATTTATCAAGAAATATCTGGTTGCCGGCCACAATAATTTTATCAGAGGTCATTACCAGTGAAGGATATGACAGGGAATCAAAAACCCGCAGCCGCCAGTCTGTTTCTTCGAAGATCTTCACATTCATTGCGCAGTCACCCGGGTATGCTAAAGACTTCGGCCAAAACGGCCCTTATTTTTTCAGCACCGCCTTTGGAGAGAACCAGGTAAACCGAGGCACATGAAAAGGCCGCGGCCAGAATCAAGTCGGTGTTGTCCCCGAGAGCTTGAAACATGAAATCGGCAATACCGTACCGATCGCCGTAATGCGGCCCCTGGAAGAAAAGCAGTTCCACCGGATTAAGCACCTGAAGCCGGCAGCCCGTTGCCGCCGGCAGCTTAATCTCTAAGTCGTGGGCCAGGGACGCACCCTGCTCTGGATCGCAAAGCAGCAGTAATTCAAGGTCGGCGGATGCATTCATCTGGGCGCATAACAGGTGGAAACGGTTCCGGTTGTCTTTAACTTTTCCGATAAAGCGGCCCCATTGCGGCAGCAGGTCGACAGGAAGCTTGTACTGGTAGAGAGCCAGGTTTTTTTTGATCTGAAAACCATATGTTTTGATCTGCGGCTCCCAGTACATGGCGACGGTTTCCATGGATCTACTCCGTATCCCCGGACCGGGTTTGCGTTCCCTGCGAAACAACAAATTCAGCCCTGAAAGGCGCATGGTTTGCGGCAAGCTTAAATCGCGCCTGCAGCGCCGCCGCCGCGCTGTCCAGTCGGGAATAATCAAGCACATACGTCAACGCCCCGATTGAGGAAGCCAGCGCGAAAACCCGCAGGCCGGCCTTTGCCAGCACGCTTAAAGACAGGCCGAGTAATTGCAGATTCGACTGGTGCGGAAACAGCGTCAGCAGGCCAACCCCAGGCTGATATTTTACATGCTTTGGCAACTCTGGATGAAGGTCGATTAACCGTTTAACCATTGCCTGGTGGGTGGAATCTACACAGCAGGCGGCCTGGAGGCCGCCTGATCGGATTTCGGTGGATAAGAAGGGCATATTGACCCGACTGCCGGCCATCATACTGCTGAAGACGGGCACCAGGCGGCCCTCCGGGGCTAAATTTTGCAGCCGGATCAGGAAAAGCTCGCCGCTGATTTTCAATCCTTTGATATTAATTGCTGTCATCTTAGGCGCTGTTACAGGTTGTCTCGGACGATGGCCATTAATTTATCCAAGTCGATTGGTTTGGGAATAAAGTCATCTGCCAGAGTAGTCTTTCCATCCATGTGGGTATAGGTTGTGGATGGTACCGCATCGGCCACCGCTGTCAGAAGCAAAACCGTGATATCCTTATACCGGTCATCCTTTTTAATCTCAGCGCAAAGGTCATAGCCGTTTTTGCGCGGCATCATAACATCCAGAATAAGCAT
>CAZKYZ010000104.1:0-10677 GCA_964557055.1 uncultured Desulfobacterales bacterium | reverse complement strand
AGATAAAAAATAGTTGATGATATCAAAATATTCCTTATGCGCTGTGCTGAAATCGAGATACACATGGGCCATTTTCCGCAGCCGCTCTTCCGGGCTCATTCCCGAATCATAGGCCTCCCGGATGCGATTGCCCATTATCTCCAGGCCCTCTTCCTGCAGGGCTGCAAATAATTCTTCCTTGTTCTTGTAATAAAAATAGATGGTGCCGACACCTATTTCCGCACGCCTGGCTATCTGGTTGATGGAGGTGGACGTCAATCCTTTCTCGAAGAGCAGGGACCGGGCTGCGTCCAGAATCAGTTCTTTACGCGCCTCTCGTTCCCGCCGTTTTCTTTCCTTCAAACCCACGCGGCTACGCTCCTCTTTCCAGCTCCGTTTTGAACTGCCTGGCCATTAATTTCTCGTACAACAAGGGTGCCAGTCGGCTGACCCAGTACCCAATTTTCCCCATCGGCGTCAGCACCAGCATTTTTTTACCGGCTACCGCCGCCCTGTATATCTCTTCCGCCGCACTTTCCGGCGTATCCTGTTTCCCGACTGTTGACTGCGGACGACTGGTCACCTGGCCATCACCACCCAGAGCACGGGTCTGCAGGTTGGTTTTGATAAAACCCGGGCACACGATCATTACGCGTGCGCCGGAAGAAGCAATTTCCGCTCTTAGCGTCGTAAAAAATCCGTGCATGGCGTGTTTACTGGCACAGTACCCCGATCTTCCCAAAAGGGGTGTCACCCCGGCGAGGCTCTCCAGCGCGATAACCAACCCTTTTCGGCTGATGATGCTTTCGATAGCTGCCTTGGTGCAGTACAAAGAACCGAAAAAGTTTATGTCCATCACCTTGCGATACACGGAGGTATCCGTTTCCCGGACAATGCTTCGCTGGGTAATGCCGGCATTGTTCACCAGAACATCTATTCCGCCATAGGTTGCGGAAATCCTGTTCACAGCCGCATAACATTCTTTTTCTTCAGAAACATCGCAACGAATGCCAATCGCCTGCGCCCCTGAACGTACTAGATCTGCGGCCTTTGCCGTTACCGCATCACCATCCACATCCAGCATTCCCAGCTTGGCACCGGAAACGGCGAATGCATTGCTGATGGCCCATCCGATGCCGCTGGCAGCTCCGGTGACGACAACTACCTTATCGTTAAATGGTGATGTCGGCATACTATCGAAGTTCATATAGCCTGGTCTTCCGGCAGGGCTCTTCTGGAAAAAAAGAACGCCGTCGACAATCCCGCCACAATGTGCCAGATACCCCAAAACGCCACCAGAATAGCCATCCCGCCAAGACCATCAAAGAAATTGAACACCAGCACGAGTCCCAGGGCGGAATTCTGAATCCCCACTTCGATACAGGTGGCCCTGGCATCCCGTTCGGGAAGCTTCATCAGGCGTCCGGACCAGTAGCCCAGGTTCAGGGCCAACAGGTTATGAATCAAAACGGCGAAAAACACGACGCCCACCACTTTTAGAAATATGGCCCAGTTGGCGGCAAGGGCTCCGGCGACAATCACGATAAAAAAAACAAGGGAAAATATTTTAAACGGCTTGCGGACCCTGTCGGCCAGGTTCGGAAACAGTCTCGACAATATCAACCCGGCACATAAAGGAATGCCTAAAATTACAAAGATGGTGAGAAACACATCCACCGGGCTGAGGCTGACTTTCCGTATAATCGCTTCGGTTGACGGATTCAATGAGCCCCACAACGACAGGTTCAGAGGCGTCATCACAATAGCGGCAGCTGTGGATACCGCCGTCATGCTAATGGAAACGGCCGTGTTTCCTTTGGCGAGATAGGTGATTATGTTGGACAGGTTCCCCCCCGGGCAGGCGGCCACCAGAATCATTCCAAGGGCAATCGACGGATGTGGTTTTAAAATCAGCGTCAACAGAAAAGTGAATGCCGGCAACAGAATGAACTGCGCCACCAGGCCGACAGCCGGCGCTTTGGGGGAGCGCACAATCCGTTTAAAATCATCCAGCTTTAAATCCAGCGCTACACCAAGCATCATGAGCCCGATGGCGCCGTTTACAATCATCAGCCCCTGCTGATTAAAATTGAGCCGTACCTGGTCGATTGCTGCAAGATCCATATCGTCCTCCCCTGAAGGTTTCCGTATCCGAACCGTATATGTAAATACGCCTTACCGCAATGTTCATGAAACGCTGCCCATCGATCCCCCATGCAACGACTATGCCTTATAGGCCCCCAGGTTAGCCAGCGCCTGGCTCCCCGGGCTCACCGTAGTGGGATCGGTCATCACATTGATACAGGCCGTTTTTCCGGAAGCAAACGCTTCTTCCAGGGCCGGCCGGATATCTTCCGGTCTTTCGACCAGTTTTCCGAATCCGCCGATGGCTTCCACCATCTTGTGATAATCCACCTTGCCGATGTAGGTTCCGTCCTTGATGGCGTGGCCGATCTTGAGTTCCTGACTGTGGCGGATCATTCCCCAACCCAGGTCGTTGCTGATGACAACTACGATGGGCAAATTCTTGCGGATCGCCGTTTCGAATTCCATGAAATTAAAGCCCACGGAACCGTCCCCCGTCAACAGGCAAACACGACTTTCGGGGTAGAGGAGCTTGGCCGCATTGGCATTGGGAATGCCGGCCGCCAGACATCCGAAAACCCCATAATCGAGATAATAACCGGCCTTACGAGCGGTCTTGGTCATACCCATCCAGGTGGTGGTATCGCCGCCGTCGGCCATAACGATGTCATCTTCACGATTCATGAAGTTATCGATCTCCCTGGCCAGCCGCATGGGATGGATGGGTGTGCCCTCTTTTTCCCAGTCCGCTATAGCCATTGCCTTACCATCCTTGTCGGCCTGCTGCAGCTGCTCAACCCATCCCTGAAATTGCTTTTTCAGCCCGGTGGAAAGATCATCCATTTCCACCGTCCGGTTAAACACATTTAATAGGGCGGCGATATCACTGACGACCGGCAGATCCACCGTTCGGTTGCGGCCCATTTCCTCCGGTTCGATATCCACCTGAACCAGCTTTGCCGCCGGGTTGAAAATATCCCCAAAAATGTAAAACAGGCTCATGCGGGTGCCCAGGAATATCACCAGGTCCGTTTCCAGGCTTGCGGCAAAGGCAGCACCCGGCCGGATGGCCAGTGATGATTCAAAGCACAAAGGGTGCGTGTCCGGGACAATTCCTCTCCCCATGGCGGACGTAAACAGGGGCACACCGGCAGCCTCGATAAATGTCAGCAGTTCTTCACCGGCATCGGCATACCAGGCACCACTTCCGGCAATCAGCATCGGTTTTTTGGATTGCTTGATCAATTCCAGAATTTTGTCAGCCCCATCCAGGTCTACCGGCTTGGATGCGACCACCGTATGGACTCTTTTGACCGATTCTTCGGCAACAGCGGCGTTGAGCACATCAACCGGCAATTCCAGGTATACCGGGCCCGGACGCCCACTCGCGGCTGTTCGAAATGCCAGGTCGATAAACTCCGCAACCCGTTCCGGCTTGTGGCAGATCAACGCTCTTTTCACCATCGGCTCAATGACCGGCGCCTGCTGCATATCCTGGAGATCCAGCTTTTCGATACTTTCGATGCCGACACAACCTGAAATCAATACCAACGGGGTATTGGCGAATCTGGCGCTTGCAATGGGGGTAAGGGCGTTGGTAAAACCGGGGCCGGCTGTCACCATGGCCACCCCCGGTTGTCGGGTCATACGGCCCCAGGCTTCCGCCATGAACACGGCGCACTGTTCGTGCCGGGTATCAAACAGGGTGACGGAAGAACCTTCGAGATGCTGATAAATCGGGGTGATATGTCCCCCACTAAGGGTAAAGATATATTTAATGCCCCTGTCGATTAACGCTTTGGCCGCTATCTGCCCGCCGGTTACCATTCCCATATTTTCCTCCTGTATTGTTTTCTGTTTTACAATTCCATCAATTGGCCGCCGGTAATATTCACCGCCTGACCAGTCATATAAGAAGAGGCCTCAGAAGCCAGAAAGGCCGCCAGACTGCCGACCTCCGCTATGGTTCCAATCCGATTGAGCGGAATCGTTTTGCACATCTCGGCCTCTCGTTTTTCAACTGTTGAATTGAGCAGTTGTGCTTCCAGACCAAACCGCCATTTTTCCAGATCCGTCATAATCTGCCCCGGGCAGATGGCGTTGACCCGGATTCCGTTTCCAGCCAGTTCCACAGCCATCACCTTGGTCAGCATGATAACACCCGCTTTGGCGACGGCATAGGCACCGTTAAATAACGGTGGGACCTTTCCGGCACGGGAAGCAGTGTTAATGATGGTACCGCCGTTTTCCACCATAAGGGGCAAGACCCCCCGGGAAACCTTGAATACACTGTGCAGGTTGACATCGATGGTCCGCATCCAGCAGTCTTCATCGTAGTTCTGCACGGTATTGGGCACACCGAAGGTTGCACCCGCATTGTTGCAGAGTATGTCCAGCCGTCCGAACCGTTCCCGGATCACATCCCTCATTTCCCGAATAGAATGATTGTCCGTGACATCGGCGGGAACGCTGATGGCTTCAACACCATAACGATCGGACAGTTCTGCCGCAACTTCCGTCATTTCGTCCGTGGTCCCGGTTTTCACCTGCCCGTCATCGGCGGGCGGTGTTCCCAGATCCGAAATAACAATGGAAGCACCGGAAGCAGCCAGTGCCCGGGCGATTCCGAACCCGATGCCCGTCTTTTTTCCGGAACCCGTCACCAGAGCTGTTTTACCCTTCAGATCGTCATACATACCGGCCCTCCTTCTGTCTGTCTATTGCAGGTGGTTTTGATGGCAACAATCAATTCGCCTTTTATCGAGCACCGTTCGAAAAATAAATAAAACATATTTTTAGAGCAATAGTCAAGCAAAAAGATCCGCCCCCCATGCCATGGAATACATATTTATTTCAATCTTCTATTCTGATATGGTTCCCTGTAAAATATCCGTCCTGAAATGGTAAATTTTCGTTCAGCGTAAAGCCAGAGCAATTTTGAAGCCGGAAACGCAGCTCCGGGCCAAAAGATGCCGTTTGTGGACGGACACTATCTAAAATCTTACCCACAACCAGGAGGGAAGACATGGCCGCCCGGATTCAAATTTACCGGAATCAGCAGGCCCGGCGGTATTCACCCGGCAATATCACAGCCGATTTTGGCCCGTCGCAAGCCACTATCGTCCGAAAGTTTCATGCCGGGTTCCCGCAATACCGTCCCACCCCTTTGCTTTCCCTCGACAGCCTGGCCACCTCTCTCGGCATTAAACGCCTGTGGGTGAAAGACGAATCTCACCGGTTCGGACTCAACGCATTCAAAGTGCTGGGGGCCAGCTTTGCCATCGCCCACGCAATCGCTGACCATCTGGCAATCCCGCCGGGAGAATGCACCTATACCCGTCTGCAGGAATCGGAAATTCGCCGAAAAATAAAGCAGCTTACCTTTGTGTCGGCAACCGATGGTAACCACGGCAGGGCGGTCGCCTGGACAGCCGCGCAACTGGGGTGTCATAGTGTCGTTTACATGCCCCATGGTTCCGCAGAGCCCCGCGTAGCTGCTATACGAAGTCATGGCGCCGCAGTCGACGTTATCGACGGGAGCTACGACGATGCCGTAAGACGGGCAGCAGGAATGGCAACGGCCAACGGTTGGATCCTGACTCAGGACACCGAAACGGACCTGGAATCCAACATCCCGCTTCGCATCATGCAGGGCTATTTGACAATGATGGACGAAATTTTCGATCAGGTGGGCCATGACATTCCCACCCATGTATTCGTACAGTGCGGAGTTGGTTCTTTTGCCGCCGCTGTTCTGGCATACCTGGTTGAAAAACTTGGGAGCACCTCCCTCGTTTTTGTGGTGGTCGAACCGGAAAATGCGGCCTGTTTCTATGAATCGGCCTGCAATGGACATCCCGTAACGGTAAGCGGCCACCTGGATACCATTATGGCAGGTCTGGCTTGCGGGACACCCAATCCCGCCGCATGGAAAATTCTGCACACCCACGCGGATCTGTTTACCGCCTGCCCGGACGAAATCACCAAAACCGGCATGCGGATGCTGGCAAACCCGTTGGGGGCAGATCCCAAAATTGTCTCCGGCGAATCCGGAGCCGTTACGGCGGGTATGTTGATACATATCCTGACGGAAAATAAGCATAAACTGCTGGAACTGTTCGGCTTGAGCACCGATTCCACCGTACTGCTGATATCAACCGAAGGTGCCACTGACCCGGACATGTACCGCAAAATTGTACGGTGACGATTCATGAAAAATTTCAACATCGTTGACTGTATCCGATCCTCCCACCCCCGACTGGATCATCTGCCAGCCGTCATTGAAAACGATGTTCCCCTGTCTTACAAATCACTGTTTCTGTGCATCGATGAAATTGCCGATCTGTTGCATACAGCTGGTGTTGGTAAAGGAAATCTCGTTGCCCTGGTCTTGGATAACAGTTGCCTTTATATCGCCGTCAATCTGTCTATCCTTTCGCTGAATGCCGTAGCTGTGCCCGTGGATCCGGAAATCCCGATACTGGAGCAAAATCTGATTTTTCGCCGGATGGACATTGACCTCATCATCCTGGGAACCACCGATCCGCGGATCGGAAACCGGACCACCGGGCACAAACTCAATTCGCTCCCCAATTCTCTTTTTTTCCTGAAAAACAGGACAACCGGTCGATATTCCCAGCGTATGGTACGCCACCAGGCCGCATTTGTGCGCTATACATCCGGAACCACCGGCAGGCATAAAGGCGTCCTGCTGTCGCACAAGACGATTTTTGAGCGAATCACGTCTGCAAACAAGGGGCTCCGGATTACCCGGGAAGACACCATACCGTGGCTACTCAACATGAACCACCATTTCGTCGTGACGATTTTGCTGTTTTTAAAAAACCGGGCCCGGATTGTCCTGGCAACGCGTTCTTTTCCGGCGGGTTTGGTTCACGCTCTGGGCAACTATCCGGCTACTTTTTTGTATGCCGCACCATTTCATTACCGGATAATGACCAGGCTTGCCGGTTTTACAAAAGAAATGACTTCCAACATTCGTTTTGCCGTTTCGACAACCGCAAAACTTTCCGGGGACTGGGCCCTGCGGTTCCAGAAAAAATTCGATCTTTATCCATCGCAGGCGCTGGGCATTATTGAGGTGGGGCTGCCGTTTATAAACCTTTTCCCCGATGAAACCAACGTCGGGTCCGTGGGTCATGTCCTTCCGGATTATCGCTTCAAAGTCATAGCCGGTAGCCACCAGTCACGAAACAGCCCCGGCGATCTGATGGTAAAAGGACCCGGAATGGTCGATGCCTATGTCCGCCCCTGGAGAAACAAAGGTGATATTCTGCAAAAGGGATGGTTTCACACCGGTGATGTGGCCCGTCTGGACAGAAATGGCATGCTTTATCTCGTCGGCCGCTCCACCAGCGTGATCAATTTTGCCGGTACCAAAATGTTTCCGGAAGAAATCGAAGCGATTATCGACACCTTCAGCGGGGTGAAAGAATCTCTTGTTTATCCTCTTTCCCACCCTGATTTCGGCGAAATTCCAGTGGCCAGGATCGCCATTGAAAAACAGAAAAACGACATGATATTCATCAAAAATTTAGAGCGCTTTTGTGCCCGACAGTTACCCGCGGAAAAAATACCAAAACACTTCGATATTGTGAAAACGATTCCACGCACACCCAGCGGAAAGCCGATCAGGCGTTTCGGAGAAAGCTTCCGGAAAGTTTCGCAAACGCCCTTTGATAACGCTTCAGATGAACAGGAGTAATCTGAAAGGGGCAATCCCGTATCTGTTTCTCCAGCCAGGAGACGGTTTGCTGCATCAGGCGGTATTCAAATTCCTGCCACGTTTTAGAATCGCCCCGCTCTTGATTCAGCGGCGGATGCACCGAAATCCTGATTCTGCCCTGATTCCCCTCCCATAGAGAAGAAATCGGAATAATGTCTGAACCGGTGATGCGGGAAGCCGCCGCGATCCCCCTTCGAAAAGTCATTTGCCTGCCCAAAAAAGAGGCCATAGGTCCCCCTTCGCCCTCCCACTCGTCTATTGCAAAAATCACAAAACCACCGCAGCCAAGGCACTTGATGGCACGTTTGAAGGCGGACGCCTTTTTCCCGGGGCCTCCTTCGGTGCTGCATACCTCAAACCGGGCGGGCAGCCACCCTTTATCTCGAAAGCGAATAACCATCGCTGGAATTTTCATGGCATCCAGGGCGGCAAACAAGGCCGCCGGAACGCCGATGTGGCTCACAGTCAATATTGCCGGGGTTTTCTTTCGCATGCGCCGAATCAGTTCTTCCATACCGCTGGTTGTAAGGACCGGCTTGATGCAATCGATACCCGCTGTCCTGACCAAATACCGCAGTGCCATATTGCGATAGTAGGTCGCGTAATTCTCCCGCACGATTTTCCGCAAATCCACGTTTTTTTGATAGGCAAAAAAATGCGCGAATTCCTTTTGCGACCGATCGGAATGAAAAGGAAACAAGAAGCGACCCAACCGGTCCGCCAGCACAAACAGCACCTGTGGAGGTATTCGCGCCAACAGTGCGCCGAAAGCTGTTTTTGCCGCAGACGGCAAAAGATGGAATATGTCCCTTTTCGGGTCCCTGATCGTCTAACCCCCCTTATCGGATCTGTTTTTTTTCGCAACGGGTTTTGCGGCCACGAATTCGGCAAGGTCAGCGATAGAAAAAAGCGGATTCTCCATCAAATGGGACGGAAACGGAAAACCAAACGTCGCTTCACAGTCCAAAATGAACTCCACCAGTTCAACGGAACCAAATTCAAGAACAGGGTCAAAGAAAGAAAGATCGATCGGTATTTCGCTTGCAGGCAACGACCCGGGAGTGTGCTTTTCAAGAAGCCTGCAGATTGCAGCATAGATATCGTTAACAGGTCGCTTGTCGGCCATTAAAGGATCTTTACCCCCCCCCTCTTTTTTTTTAGACGCACCATTCCAAAAACCGCATTCCCGTTATTTCCCGGAGCCTGTCGGTATCCTTGCGTACATGATCCGAAAGCTGCTCACGGAAGTCGTCTTGCTCCCCTTCACCGGGGCCGACTAACAGATGCCTGTTGCGCCAGACGGTCAAGAAGGACGCTTCCGTATCCGTCATCGGCTGGATTCCGAGGATTGACCGCTGGAATACCCTGCCGCCGAATCCGGAAGCTATCCGCCGTATCATCTTGGTTGTACCGGTATGCAGCGTCAAATGAAAACGGTGGGTTGAAAATTCTTCGTCAACACCCAGAAACCTGAAAATTTTCCGAAGTGTCCGACGGCGTTCTGTCAAAAGCTTTTCACTGGTCACGATCAAAATATGATCCATGCTGAAAAATTGTAAGTACTGTTCCAGCTGCATACCATACCGGCTTCGGCAGATATATTCAAAACCGGCTTCCGTTGACAGCAACTCTTTCAAGGGTCTGCTTTCCCTACCTTCGAGAAAAGAATGACGATAATGAGCCAGCATCCGTTCCACAGGATCGCGGAGAATATAGATGATTTTTATGTTGGGATAATAATGCTGCATCCGTTCCGGAACACCCTGCCATACCGGATAAAAGGTATACCCTGTGGAGGCTTCTCCGAATCGTTTGGCCTCTCCCTGGAAAAGACTGCGATACCAGTCGATACCCTGCGTCCAGTTTCTTTCCAAAATAAAAAAATCAGGTTCCTTTATCGCCGACATACAAATGTCAGGATGTAATCCCAGGTAATAGCGCAGACTGGTTGTCGCGCACTTCATGGCCCCGATGATAATAAAATCAGGCCCCCCCTTCTGTTCCCTGTCCGGAATCAAGGCAGCCCCACTTTATCGGTGGGTTGCGCCCCTTTGCGAAGATGTTCTGTAAAAAACCCGGCCGTATTGGCAATCTGGGACAACATCAGCAGGCCGAACAACAAGGGCGCGTTGCCTTTTCGGGTAGCCCATGGGTGCAGGATAAGCTTGAAATAGAAGGCGGAGGGCGCAAACGTAAGCTGTTTGCCCCATTTCTGCCGGCGGATAGCGTGATATCGCGAAGCGCCCCGGCCGTAATTGAAATGCTGTTGGACAAAGGAAGGCAAATCAAGCTGATGCGCATGGAAAACGACGGCCTCCGGAGCATAAACCATTTGCAAACCGTTATGCCGCCACCTTTCGCAAAATTCCCGGTCTTCGCCGGCGGCAAGGGGCATATTTTCGTCAAAGCCCCCTATCTGAAGAAAGTGATCTGCAGACAGGGCCAAATTATTGGAAGTAAAGAATCGATAGGGAGAATCCGTTTCCAGAAAATAGCGATACAAAAAATCAATCAGTTCCTGACTGGCCGAAGAAAAAATATTGGTGCCCAGCAAATTTACTGTTTTCCCGCCGATCATGCTTTCCGGATGGGTTTGCAGCTGGGCGGTGATGGTGGCAATCCAGTCGGGATGAGGCCGGCAATCATCGTCAACAAACGCCAAAAGTCGGCCGGAGGCGTTGGCGGCCCCGCGATTACGTGCGGCGGCCGGACCTGCGTTGTCCTGCCGGACGCAAAGGAGATTGATCTTGCCGGTAAATCGTTCGATAATCGGTTTCACCGGAATACGGCTGCCGTCATCCACCACAATCACCTCAAACTGCTCCGGCGGATAGTCCTGGCGGCTCAAGGCTCCCAGGCAGTTCGGC
>CAZKYZ010000103.1:0-10682 GCA_964557055.1 uncultured Desulfobacterales bacterium | reverse complement strand
CCCGCAGGGTAAAAAACATGGCGTAAAACAGACAAGATCCTTGAACTCACTGGTGCTAAAGTCCTGATCAGATTGCGAACGTTCTGGTTTTTATCAAATTTACAGCCACCTTCGCTCTCTTCGCCATGTTTTTTATGCAACTATAGGGTTTATCTTGAAACGGTCATGGGTACTTGGCCGAAAAGAGAAATCCTTATTCTTCCCATTACTACAGTGCTCCAACACTCCAAAGACACATGGGATTAAAACACTCGTATATAGATAAACCTTCTTTTGGGTTATCGATCCGTTTATTTATGGAACACGGCATCCGGGTGTCTCGGCGTTTGCGTGAGATCTATATGTCAACGTTCGGGTCGATGTTAAATTTTTTCATCCGTTTCCAAACGGTTACACGGCTTACACCCAGAATTTCAGCGGCTTTTGTCTGGTTGCCACGCGCCTTTTTCAGTGCCGCCAGCATCGACCCGCGTCCTTTTGTTTCGTGTTTGGCAGACCCGTTTGCGGGTCTGTGGATGCTGTTGCCGGATATTATCCTGGGAGGAAGGTGGTCCACGCTTATTTCGTCCGCGTGACAGAGTACAAAAGCGTATTCAATGGCATTGCGCAGTTCGCGGACATTGCCGGGCCAGGAATAAGCCAGCAGTTTTTTCATGGCCTCCGGTTCGAGGCCTATGATTATACGACCGCGCTGGGCGTTGTTTCTTTCGATAAATGCTTGCGCAATCATCGGAATGTCATCCAACCTTTCCTGAAGGGGCGGTACGCGCAGCGGGAAGACGTTGATCCTGAAATAAAGATCTTCGCGGAACAGTTCCCGATGGATCAGGTCGTCCAGGTTCTTATTGGATGCTGTAATAATACGTACGTTAACCGGTATGGGCGTATGATCACCCACCCGTTCGATTACTTTTTCTTCCAGGACCCTCAGGAGTTTTACCTGGGTGGGCATGGGTATATCCCCGATTTCGTCTAAAAACAAGGTGCCGTCCTGGGCCGCCTCAAAACGGCCGATGCGCGTCTGGATTGCTCCTGTGAAGGCTCCCCGCACGTGGCCGAAGAGTTCACTCTCCAGCAGATTTTCATTGAGTGCCGCGCAGTTCACCTTTATAAATGGTTTGCCTTTCCGGTTGCCGGATTCATGGATGGCGCGTGCGACCAGTTCTTTTCCGGTACCACTTTCGCCATGGATCATGACCGGGGATTCCGTTAAGGCTACATTTTCGATCAGTTCGCAAACATTCCCAATAGCTCTGGAGCGGCCGATAATACCATGGAAGTCCGTGTCCAAACGGCATTCCCGGCGCAGGTTTTGGATTTCATTTTTCTGCCGCACGACCTCTGAAATGTCCGTCAGGGTTTCTACGGCACCGATCACAGAGCCGTTTTCGTCTTTCAACACGGAGGCGTTTTTCTGGATGTGAACCGTGTGCCGGTCTTTGTGGCTGATCTGGCATTCTTTTGCCCGAATAAGACCTTCCGAGTATAGTCCGCACCAGCCTACCTCGGAAGTGTCCCCGTGAATCTTGCAGCCGGTGCAGTTCAGTATTCTGCAGGAATTCCCAACCAGTTCGCCCTTGGAATACCCGGTCAGTTTTTCGCCGGCCGGGTTGATGGCGATTATTCTGCCCTCCGGGTCCACGATCATCAACCCGTCGGAAAGAGTCTCAAAAATAGTGTTCCAGTATTTTGCGATATCCATGGGCCTCCCTGTTCACATGGTGAGTTAACCTGTTAACTTAACGAATGTTAACATATCATGCGAATGTGCAGCGAAAAAGTCAATGGCAGAAGTTCGGTTTCTTTACAGTTGCCCGGAAAAATAATTTTTATTTGTTTTATCAGAAACAGCAAATTTTTTTATGGAATTGATAGACGATATACCCATACCGCAGGGGCTGCCGGATCTGCATGAAAAACCTGCAATTATATGAAAACATATTATGTTTTTTTGCGGCCGGTCGTTTGTGCGGTGACCGGCAGGACTGATGGGTGGCATAATAAATGCAACGGTACAATGGACAATGGAGACAGGAACAACGTTGAAAAGGAGAAATAAACGATGGAAACGAGGAAGATGGTGAACGTATATCTATATACCCGCTATGAAAGATTCTGGCACTGGCTGCAGATGGTGCTGATTTTTCTGCTGCTGATTACCGGTTTTGAGGTCAATGGCGCCTATCGCCTGTTCGGGTTTGAAACGGCCGTCCGTGTTCACAATTACGTGGGGTTGACCTGGCTGATTGCCTTTGCTTTTTTTATTTTCTGGATCTTCACGACCGGGCAATGGAAACAGTATATCCCCACGACCCGGAAGATGTTGGCGGTCATCCGCTATTATGCCATTGGTATTTTTAAGGGAGAGACCCATCCGGTCCCCAAGAAAAAAAATGCCAAGCACAACCCCCTGCAGCGGCTTACCTATCTCGGGCTGGCGGCCGCCCTGTTGCCGGTTCAGATGCTGTCCGGGCTGCTTTACTGGGGCTATAATTCGTGGGAAGCCTGGGGCCTTGGATGGCTCAGCCTGGAAGTTCTGGTGGTCATTCACCTTGCCTGTGCCTTTGCCATCCTTTCCTTTATCATCATTCATGTCTACATGACTACGACCGGCCACACGGTTATGGCGCACACCCGTGCAATGATCTCCGGATGGGAAGAGATCGAGGCGGATGTGGAGGTTGAGGATTGGGAGAAAAAGGCCAGGGCTGGCGTGTAGACCAACGGATTTTCGCACTACTGTTTTGTGACAGAACCGAGGGGCGAAGGCGACCTGCCGCCCTTGCGGTAATTTTGCCTCCAACAGCGGCTGCCGTTATCAGCGGGTTTTCATAACTGCAGGCGCTGTCTGTACTGCCTACAGATTTCCAATCGACAAACAAAAGAGTATTCAGGAAGTGTGGCACCGTAAACCGGTGTCTCCATCGCTGGTATATTGACTTTGCCGCCTACCGGGAGTAAACAGCGGTTGTCGGCCGCAATGGCTGCATGCCTGCTCACCGCCGATTTGGAATACGGATTTTTGAAACAACGGCATCCGCTGGCTCATACACGCCAAAGCAACCGGAACGCCCGGTTGCCAAAAGTGATGCCGGGCAAGGAAAAAAGGAGAAATTCAATGCTGAACTTAAGTGCTACCGACCCCTGTAAAACGGCAACCGATATGTTGTGTATTCCGGTTTGTGAAGATGGTGACATCCATGATTATCCCGAAATCAGCAGATTGGTTGAAATCGCCAAAGCCATGAAAGAATTCAACGGCAAACAGGATGAGTCGATGCTGCTGTACAACCTTCCGGAGACAAAGGCAAAGAGGACTGTATTCGTTGGCTTGGGGAAAATAGAAGACCTGAAAACCGAGACCATCCGGGCCGCTGTTGGAAAAGTAACCCAGCAAGCCCGGGAACTGAAAACGGACAGCCTTGCCATCACAGTGCCCTCCGGTGAACGGATGAAGACAGCATCCGAAACCGTTTTAAAGGCGCTTTGCGAAGGTGCTTTTCTGGCCAACCATGTTTTCGATAAGTATAAGGGCGACAAGAAGAAAGCACCACTGAAAAAAATCAGCTTTATCGTGAAAAAAGAGAACATGGCGAAATGGCGGCCGCTGTTGAAATCGGTTGTCACCGTCTGCTCCGGAACAATTATGGCCCGTGACTGGATCAGCACCCCTTCAAACGACAAGCGCCCGACAGCATTCGCCGGTGAGATTGCCGCTTTGGCCCAGAAAGCGAAATTGAAAACGACCGTGATGACGGAGAAAGCCCTTGCCCGGAAGAAGTTCGGATCACTTCTTTCGGTTTCCGCCGGGAGTTCCAATGAAGCCAGGCTGGTGATTCTGGAATACAGCCATCCGCGGGCCACTGAAAAAGTGGCATTCGTGGGCAAAGGTGTCACATTCGATTCCGGGGGGCTCAATTTAAAATCCGCCGACGGGATGGAAGATATGAAGTGCGATATGTCGGGGGCTGCCGCTGTCGCCGCCACCATGCTTACCATTGCGGAGTTGCGGCCGGCGATCAATGTCGTGGCAGCCATTCCCCTGGTGGAAAACATGCCCTCCGGAGAGGCAACCCGACCGGGAGATATTGTGAGGAGTTATTCCGGAAAAACCATCGAGATTCTGAATACCGATGCGGAAGGCAGATTGATATTGGCAGATGCCATTGCCTATACGATCCAGCGATTCAGACCGTCTCTGCTGATTGATCTGGCTACCCTCACCGGCGCCTGTGTCATCGCCCTCGGAGAAAAGATTGCCGCCGTATTTGCAACCGACGACGATCTTTCACAGGCAATCCTGCAGGCTGGCGAAAACACCTATGAGCGTTGTTGGCGGATGCCGCTGCCGGAGGATTATCGCAGCTTGATAAAAAGTGATTTCGCTGATTTACGCAACCTGGCCACCTCTCGATGGGGGGGGGCGATTTCGGCGGCGCTGTTTCTTTCCGAGTTTGTGGGCAAGACCCCGTGGGCACATCTGGATATCGCCGGTCCGGCCTTTGCAAAAAAAGCCGGTGCCTATTGCGATGTCGGCGGAAGCGGTTTCGGCGTGCGCCTGCTGTGTGACTTCATTGAAACGCGCACCGGGAGATAGCCGGCAGCGCGGGTTCTCCATGAATGGAAACGAATCAGGTCCCTCTTTTCAATCGGCTCAGCGGCAATTCTCCAGGCAGCCGGACAATTTGCTCCAGGTACCGCCTGTGATTTTTAATGGCCGCCTGGTAGAGATTGAGGTCGATTGTCCATCGAACCGCAAAGTGGTTTTTCAAAAAAAGATCTGCTTCCGGAAGGATGCCTGCAAGGTAATCATTGGTGAAGGTGAAAAAGTCCATGGTTTTCTTCAACAGATCAAGCCGGCTTGAAAATCCCCCGACATTGCCCTCCTTGAATTCGTCATATAAAAAGGGAAGTTTTTCAAGATATACCCGGTCTGCCACCTGGGCCAGAAGATCTGCGGTTACGAGCATTGCGCCCATAAACGCTGCTTCCGGCGATAAAAAATGGACGGAACCGATATCAACAGAAAGGTCCGTACAAAGAATCATGCTGCGAACCGTCTCTATTTCGTCGGCGCCCAGATGATGTTCAGTACCCAGCCGGGAGACGAAATCCATGCTCCGCTGCACGTGGTTATCCGTGTGCTTGGCGCCCGTGCCTTCGGTGTCATGGATTTCCTGAATATATCCGGTGTCGTGGAAAAGAGAGGCAATCAGGCCAATCTGGGTGTGGCGTTCGGTCAGCATATTTTGCTGCAGAGAAGCCCCATGCAGAAGTCTGGCCATGGCGAGAAAGGTGTCCGTGGCATGACGGAGATCGTGAAAATAGGTATTGCAGGAGCGATACCCCGGGTAATCTCCGTTGAACAGGCGCACAATTGTTTCAAATGATTTTCTGGCTGGAGCAGGGTCGGGCTGGTTCGGTATCAGACCCAGAACGGTCTCGACCTCTTCCATTACGTCCCGGGGAGAGTTCATGTCGATCAGTTCGGAAAGCTGTTTGTTTTTCATTGCAGTTCGGTAGGCATATTTCGGTTGTTTCGAAACCCCGTATCGTTTGGCATTGCTCTTTACAGTGTTTGCAGGCAGGCGAAAAAAAAGGGGGGGGGTTGCCGAACGCTTATGAAGACGTAAGCCTCCTTCACCGCCATCGTCCGTCTTTTCACCCGCCTAGCGGGCCGAATGGCTATTGTTTTCAAGTATCTGTTTTGTAATCTAATATGATTTGCAGATAAAGTCAAATTTCCAAGGATCCGACTCCGGACATTTTTGACGGCAGGAGCTCGGCTTATCATCTATTTGACATTATCTTGTTATTTCTATAAATTGTGATTCCAATACGCTTATAGATGGTTCGGGGTTTCGCAGATAACGGGGTAAATTTGGACAAAAACACAGACAGAAGAAAAGAGATCCGATCTCCGGTCGACTGGCCTATCATTATTTTGACGGACCATGGCAATATCGACGGAAGAGCCAGAAGCGTGTCGATGGACGGCATGTCGATTGTTTGTGATCAACCCCTGCGTCTTGGTGAAATATACTGGGTCAAGGTTACGCCGGCCGGTCATCCCGAGATGGAGGTGATGGCAAAAGTGATCTGGTCCGATCTGTACGGCATTGACCCTAAAGATGAGGTCGTAGGCGTTGGCGTGTGCTTTGCACAGATATCAAGGGGAGACCGCCGTTTCTTCCAGGATGTTATTTCAGCGCAGCTCAAAGGTGAATAGGCCGCCCCGCTTCCCGAACAGGGAGAAAGGATGGAAATGTTGAAAAAGAAAATAGCAGAATTACTTTTCCGCAGCATTTTGGCCTTGTTTTGCTTCTTTTTGTCGGCCGGCAACCTGTTTACCGTTCAGGCTGGGCAGCCCGCACAAGCAGGCAGCGGCGGCAAACATTCCTGTATCCAGGAAGTAGACGGATATGCCTATCTCTCCGAAGAAAAAACCCTTTCAGAAAGCAGGGCGGCAGCTTTTGCCAATGCCAAAAGGCAAGCCATCGAAATGGCCAGGACCTACATCGAATCAAAAACAAAGGTGGCAGACTTCGTTCTTGAATTCGATGAAGTCGTGACTGAATCCGGCGGTGCCGTTACTGTTCTTGAACAGAAGGATCTGGGGGTCGAAGACAACAAGCGGTACCATGTCTGGATCCGGGCAGAGGTGGAGTATGGATTGAAAGTCAAACCCGATCGCGCCGAAGAACAATCAGCCGGCACTTCCGTTTCCGGGCACACTGTTGTAAGCGGAGGACCGCTGACGGTTTATGTGTGGACCTCAAAACAGCAATACCGGGCAGGGGAAAATATAGAGATCTTTGTTCAGGGCAACCGGGATTTTTATGCTAAAATTATAGATGTCACCTCCGGGGGGGATATTGTCCAATTACTACCCAACGACTACCGGCAGGTGAATCAGTTCAAAAGCGGTGTCGTATATAAAATCCCGGATGAGGGGGATCGGTTCGAGCTTACCGTTGCGCCTCCTTTTGGGCAGGACCGGATTATCGTGTATGCCAGCGAGGTTCCTCTCGGGCACGTCACCACTGAAAAAACCGGCAATGGTCTGCGGCGCTACACGGGTGACACCAGAAGCTTCGCAGCCAAAACCAGGGGCATATCTATCGTCGGCAATCAAAAAAAATCGGATATCGGAGACAACACCGGGTCGGGAGCCCAGTTCTACGAAGGGGCCTGGAACATTTCAACCGGCCCCTGAACACTGCTTGGGGGTGCCGGTTCAATTGCGATCAACATGACCAGAGGCAGATCCGGTCACTTTTACGGAGGAATGCATGAACACATTGGGAATAGATGTCGGGTTCGGGTTTACCAAAGGAACCGATGGAAAAGAGTTTACCATTTACAAATCTCTTATTGGCGAGGTCACCGATATTCAGTTCCGCATGAATTTTGCCAGCGCACCATTGACCAGTAATCTGCATGTCACCATCGAAAACCAATCTTACTTTGTCGGGGAACTGGCCGAACAGCAATCCAATGTCCGCCAGTTTACCCTGGACCAGGAGCAGCTTGTATCCGAATTCGTCAAGACATTGGCCTTGACCGGACTTGGAAACATGATCGATCAATACACGCCGTTGAATGTCGTGTCAGGACTTCCCGTCGGATATTTCCGCCAATACCATCAAAAGGTATCCAAATTGCTGACCGGTCATCACGAGATCGTTTACCACATGCCCGATGGACAACAAATCACCAAGCGATTGAACGTCAACAAGATTAAAATGGTTCCCCAACCTATCGGGAGCGTATTCAATCTACTGCTGGACGACAACGGGAAAATGGTGAACAGCGATTTGGCCAAGCAAAAGATCGGGGTGGTGGATATCGGTTTCAGAACAACCGACTTCAGCATTTTCGACCATCTTCGATACGTGGAGAGGGGCTCCGCCACCACCGATACGGGCATATCCAAGAGCTTCAACCTGATCGCCAAAAAACTGCGCGAAGAGTGCGGCGTCAATATCGAACTGTACCGGCTGTTTCCAGCGGTGGCATCGGGTTTCGTCAAAATCCGGGGGAAAGAATTCAATATCGCCAAGTTGCGGGATCAGGTGTTTGCCCATTCGGCAGCCACCATCGCCAGCGACCTGGCGCGCCTGTGGGCCGACGACTGGGATATAGACGCTATCCTTCTGACCGGCGGCGGGTCCATGGAACTGGCTGAATTTTTAAAGCCTCTAATCGAGGGAAACATATTGCCCATGGAAAGTCGCCTCGATGCACGGTTGTGCAACGTGCAGGGCTACTACAAATACGGCCGCTATCTCTGGCCGGAAAAGGCGGCCGCGGTTACCGACAAAGCGAAACAGGAACCCAGAATACAATAGGCCCTGTTGTTTTCCAAACAGCATCTCATCCCTTTTTCCGCTGATAGCCGCCATTGATTTCTTCTAACCGGCCTTCTTTCAGCAGCACCTTGATGTTCTCTTGGATCATGTTGGTTTCGAATATTCTCTGAATGATCTTATCGGGCAGCTTGTTCTTGTAGAACGGCGATTGTGCAACCAGGTCAGCAATGGTCGCCGTTGGGTTACAAAGCGCCAGAACAGCCTGCTTTTGCCGTTCGAAAGCGGCCAGGTAAGTCTGGAATGAATCATCGGCACCATGGCAGATGGGGGCTTTGTGCGAAGAGCAGACCCGTCGGAAGGGCAACCGCCGTATCTTTTCAACATCCTTCCTGAACCGTTCGACATCGCCTTCCGGATTTCCATACCAGGGACCGAACGCGGTCAGATCGATATCCGTGGAGAGCAGTGTTTGGGAGGTATGCTCCAGAAAACAGTAATGATCACAGAGATGGCCGGGGGTATGGATGGCTTCCAGCTGCAGGCCCCCGACCTGGATGCGCTCACCATCCGCAAACCTCCCGTCCGGCTCTCGCAGGGGCCGAAGGCCGAGCACATTACCCACCTGGCGAACCCAGTGCCGGGAATACTCCTCGCTTCCGGTGAAGCGCAGACCCATTTCCTGGAGGCTCTTAAATGATGGGGGTGTTTCCGCCGGCATCAGAAGATGCCTGTCTTGGAGAAGGTGCCATGCCAGGATATGATCCGGATGGGAATGGCTGATGATGAGGATGTCGATCCGCAGGCATTTGTCGATGGCTTCGATTCGTTCTCTGCCGATGCCGGCATCAATCAGTACGGTCTGGCCTGCGATAAACAGGAATCCATTGCAGAATGGAAACCTGGCCTGGTTGGGGGCCTCGGCCAGGAAGATATCCCGTGCCAGCGGTTTCAGAAAATCGATGTCGGCCAAATCCGCTGCACTCATTTTTAACCTGCTGCACCGGCATCAGGACTCATTTTTGCAGCGATCTCTTTCACCAGTTTCGCCGCCGCCATGGCAGTAATGCCGACAGGATCCCGCAAGGGGTTGTACTCCACGATGTCGGCACCGATAATTGGTGCCGTGATGCTGTTGACAAGCGTTATCAGATCCCGGGTACTGAACCCCCCCGGTTCGTGATGGGAAACCCCAGGTGCAAAAGCCGGATCGAGCACATCAAGGTCCAGGGAAAGATAGATGGGGGTTTCCAGCACAGGCAGTCTGCCCGGAAACCAGTCCTTCATCTGGACAACTTCCACATCGAATCGTTTTATCTGAGCCTGTTGCTCGGATGTTATGGCACGGATGCCGACCTGAACCAGCCGTGCGGCAAGCCCTGCTTCCATAATGCGGGCAAACGGACAGGCGTGGGAGAAGTGGTTGCCGTCGTATTGGTCATACAGATCGGGATGGGCATCCAGGTGCAAGATTGACAGGGGGCCGAACCTGTCGGCATAAGCCTGGATGATGGGGTAGGTTATGGAATGGTCACCTCCCAGTGACAGCACGCGTTTTCCGGAGGCCAGTATCTCGGCAACCGTTTCTGTAACAGCCATGCGGCTGTCGGATGGAAGGTCGCCCCTGTCAACCAGGCAGCCGTTGACGGACAGGTCGACTCCTCCTTCCGTATATAAATTGGAAGATTCGCCAAACAGCGCCTCCCGGATACGGGCGGGTGCCAGGGCCGGCCCCCGCAAGAAAGAAGAGTTGCGGTCCGAGGGGATGCCGATCAGAAAAGTTTCACTCATTTCGGATGGTTGTGGTAGATGTGTCGGCGGCATGATAGACGTCTTTCTATGGCTTTGCTTGGTTTTCAATGTTTGTTCCGGATTGGTTGCCGGCATACTGGAAAAGTCAGCATAACACGCTCTCCCATTGCGGACAACTCCCGGATTCGTCCGGATATTTTTTTGCCGGATCGGTTAGCGTCAAAAGATGACGTGGCCGGCGGAATCCGAACTCCTGACTTGACATGAATGGCGGATATGATAATTGTATTCGATCGTGACTACCTGCGCAGTGCCTTACCGGCCTGCTGTGTGTTGTGGTCCAAATTGCCTCGTGCTTACTGGCATTAACTGGAAAAAAGGAGGGGATAAAGGTGAAAAAGAAGATATTCAATGTGACATTTGCAGTCATGATTTCAGTACTCTTTTGCTTTCTAATGGTATCCTGTGAACAAAAAACAGAAGAAGTCAAATCGAAGGATCAAGCCACGACAGCTGCACCTGAAAAAGCTGCTGCACCCGTTGAGAAGGAAGCGGCGGCCGTTCCGGAAGCTGGCCCAAAAACGCTGGTTTACTGTTCGGAAGGAAGCCCGGAAGGATTCA
>CAZKYZ010000102.1:0-10820 GCA_964557055.1 uncultured Desulfobacterales bacterium | reverse complement strand
TTCCCGACTGTACTGTCGACATCATACATTTGATTGACCTCCTTTAACAGCTGTTTCCACACTCAAAATCCAAAAGCTACCTAATTTATCTAATTCCATAAATTTGTCAAGAGAAAAGTAATCTCAGACTGTGTTTCATCGATTGGCTGCTTGCCGGTGACTGTTTCTCGACCTTGGACAGCCCGCCTGTTCGACGAGAAACCTGGTAAATAATAATAATATCAGATATAATTGTAAATGCAAAGCAAATTTGAGGACGGGTTGCCGGAACGCTAACAGCAATCATTACGTCATCGAAGATGGATGACCGCCAAACCGAAAAAAAGGAACGCCTCCATGGAAACCCATCATACCGAACCCGGCCTGTTCTGGCGAAGCGGCCGAACAGAGGTTGTTGAACATACCCTCATTGCGGAAGAGCCCCTGTCCATCCGGGTGGAGGGTAAACCCTATTCCGTCGTCATGAGGACGCCTGGGGATGAAATCGCCCATGCTGCCGGGTTCTGTCTGGCGGAAGGGCTGATTGATTCGCCCCAGGATTACGTTTCCTTTGGATTTTGTGATGAGAATGACACCAATGTCGTTACCCTTACGCTTACGGAAAAAAGGCGCAAACAAATACCGGCTGTATTGGACCGGCGCGGGTATATCAGTCAGACAAGCTGCGGATTGTGCGGCCGCGAGGTAATTGAGGACCTGACCCGGGAACTTTCCCCAATCTGTGACAGTACCCGGGTGGACCTTGCTGGCACCGTGCCGTTAATCGAACAGCTCGGCCGGATTCAACCCCTGAGACGCCGGACATTTTCATCTCATGCAGCCGCTTTGTATAGCCAAAAACTTTCCCTTCTTTCTGTCGCTGAAGATGTCGGCCGACACAACGCCCTCGACAAGGCAGTGGGAAAACTGTTTTTATCCGGGGAGCTGGTATCTGCCAAGATCCTTTTTTTGTCATCCCGTATCAGTTACGAACTCGTCCAGAAAGCGGCCCGCGCCGGAATTCCGATCATCATGGCCATTTCCCGCCCCACAGATTTGGCTGTCCGTTTGGGTGCTTCCCTGAATATGACGCTTGCCAGCCTGGGGAAACCGGAAGGTGTGAATATTTATTGCGGTGAAGACCGGTTTATAAAAGCCTAAAAATACCTATTGGGGGATTACGAGCCTGGCCAGGATCAGGCCGAAGAAAGCATTGTTTCCCGGTGACCGAAAATGCCACCCAAGATGAGTCAGGCAGGTTCGGCAAAAAGCGATTTTCCACGCAAACCCTTGAAACCAGGTGAATTCCATTGTGGGCGTTCCAATATCCCCACAACCGTCGGCAGATTGAAAGCACCCAATCCGAAATACAATACCCTGGGGGTTGGCAAAAGTATGCTTATGAAAGCCATTTATCGTTGTTCTGTCTTCCTTTTTTGCCACAACGCCCAGGCATTGACGACATAGAATTGCCGGTTTGGCATCCGGTATAACGGCGTTACTGTTGGGTCTGGTATCAAGAATGGTGCCTGTGCGAGGGGAACCCAAGGGCGTTTTTAAAAGCTGGAAATCCGGTAAGCAGGGCTGTCGATGAAGGCAAAGGTTGCGCATACGAAATTGCCTGTCGGGGCTTTGACCTGATTGGCGCAGGGCAGGTAAAAGGGCGGTTTTACGAAACAGGCGAAAACCAGCCCTTAAAAAAGGAGATGAAAGCACCAAACCCGGAAGATGGCCAGTTCGGTACCGGACCGTTTTCTTTGCCCTGCTCAGATGGCCACCATTCCACCGGTAGAAATCGGGCCGGCAGCAAATCCTCTAGTGCCGGGACAATGTCCTGTTCAATGAGTGTTTTTTTCTGCCGGCCGGCAGTTTTGAAGTCAAGACGGATTTCTTCAATATACCAATCTTCAATCTCACCTATGTGATCCAGGGATATCTTCGATAGGTTGTTCAGGTCGCTGCCGATTTTTTCCTTCAGGGAATCGAAAGTGATTCTATGAAAGCGTTTTTCGATTGCGATTTTTAATCCGGGGTCACCCTCGGTGTCCACCATCAGCGTGAGAGTCAGCGTGTCACCGCGGTAGGCTAGTTCGCCGGCAGATACCTTCATAAACCCGTCGCGGGGATTCTTCTGGATATCGAGCGGGAGTGAAAATCCGACAAAGGCGATCATTCCCTCTCTGGCCTTGATGGCGGCGTAACTTGCTTTTGGATCGAAAGCACCGGTGGTCATTCAATTTCTCCGCGTTTTACACGGTTCTGCATGGCGGTAAGGTAGTTGTCCAATTCTCCGACAGAGGAGAAAATGGTTTGTTCCGGCATAACATTGACGATATCGAAGACCTTCTTGATCTCCGGCTTGAGGTTAACATAGCGTACGCTACCATCCATTTTTTTCATGGCTTTGATCGTTTTTATGAGGACCCGGATTCCCATGCTGCTGATATATTCCAGCTTCTGCAGGTCGAAAACGATCATAGAGGGCCGCTTCTGGAGGAGAAGATCGATTTTTTTCATCCAGAATAAAATGGCTGTTGGAGTCGAGCGACCCATTGGGAAAAACAATGAATACGCCAGTGGATTTCTCAGTAGAGTAAACGGAAAAAGAAGCCACGGCACCTCCTTTCGTTTGTTGTTGTAAAATAGCAATTCTTGATTGATTGGTAAATACTTTTTATAATTATAGCGGAAACTTTCAATATCTTCCGAAAAGAAGGGTGAAGTTTTTCAAGATTCCGGCACTGCCGATGTGGTGAATTTGAGCTGTTTCGTGCCCCGGATAATATCCGGGGCATTATTGAAAAGATATCTATTCTTTCAAAGATCCATACGGATGGGGGAGCCATATGTCGGATGACATCACAAAAAGGAGTATCGGTCAGCCTTGCTGATATATCGCATAACAGCGGATTTCGTGGTGGTATGCCACCTACTGTTCATTATTTATGTGGTTGCCGGCGGTTTGTTGAGTTTGCGGTGGCCCCGGAGTGCGTTCGTCCACCTGCCCTGTGCTGCCTGGGCTGTTTGGATCGAATTCAGCGGCGGAATTTGCCCCTTGACACCCCTGGAAACCCGGCTGCGCCACCTGGGGGCGGTGCCGGGATATACGGGCAGTTTTATAGAGCATTACCTGCTTCCACTGATTTATCCTGCCGAGCTGACCCGGGAGATTCAGTTCATTATGGGTGGCGTGGCGGCATTGATGGCGGTTGTTCCCTACTGCTTCCTGGTGTGGCGCTTAACCCGTAAATGGGAACATAAAAAACAGCTGTAAAACACGAACAGGCGTGGAAAGAGACAATCGGAAAAAACCCCAAAAGCAGGAATTTGTTCAGGAATCACATGCCATGTCGTAACGCCATTGAAAAACAGTTTTAACACCGCTCTGTTTCAGCAAACATCACAGTCTTTGTCCGGTTCGGGCGGCTAAATCAAAATGTCGAGGTCCGATACCGGATAGGACATACAGGCGTGGATGTATCCGAACTGACGGTCTGATTTGCGTACCGGAACCCCGGGCGGCTGAAACACCTTGCCGGAAAGGACCTTAACCCGGCACATGCTGCATTCACCGGACCGGCAGAGGGTCGGAACGCTGATTCTGTTAGTCTCGAGGCTGTTGATCAACGGTGTCCCCGCCTTGGCAGCAAATGGTTGGGACCCTTTAATAGAAACCTGGAACTGGTCTTCCGCGTTAACATCCGATGGCCAGCCCGGAAAATCCCAAATATTGGAGGGAGCCCCATACATTTCCTTACGGAGGTGTTTTTTGGGAATCCGCAAGCCTTCGAGCTGCGGGAGGCAGAATTCGTACATGGCTTGGGGGCCGCAGATGAAAAAAGTTTTGTCTGCAACGCTGCCGACGATTTCCATGATTAATTCACTGGAGATAACCCCGGTTTTGCCGGTGTACCCGGGATCCGGGTTTTCGATGACCGGTATATAATCCAGTTGCGGGTAAATTTCGAAAAGGTGCGACAATTCATTCTGAAAAATGATGTCGTCGGCTATACGGCTGCCGTAGAGCAGGATGATTTTACGCGCCAGGTTTCGGCTGGTGATCTCCCGGAGCATACTCATAAACGGGGTGATACCGCTTCCACCGGCCAAACAAACCAGGGTGTCGGCATGGATCAAGGGGTTATAGACAAAGTTGCCGGCCGGCCCGGAGATGGTGAATGGATTGCCGAACTTTACGGCGTCGAGCAGATGGTTGGAAACCAGGCCGTTTTCCACCCGCCTGACGGTGATGTCGTAGTAACCGTTTTGGGAGGGGGACGACGATATGCTGTACGGCCGGCTGGTGACGATTCCATTTACATCAATATACAGTGTGATGTACTGCCCTGCCTGAAATGGCGGCATAATGCCGGTTTGGGGAGACAGGCGAATGGTTCTGGTGGTTGCTGTTTCTTCAATCAGGCCGGACACCGTCGTTTCAATTCGGGCAGGGTGCAAACGGTCAACCAGTTCCCGGGTTTCGGTCCTGCCCAGACGATAGTCCCGTCCGTATTTGCGGGCGATTTTGATTTCCCTGGCAACGTCCTGGTAGCCATCGAGTTGTTTAATAAAATCATTTTTCATTACCGACCTCCTTGACTTGCGGCCATTTTTCCGAGTACGGCCCTGGCCGCAGAAACACCGGATGCAAGGGTGGCTTGGAAACCGTTGTACCCGTACCATCCCCCGGCCCCATACAGTCCATTGATGTGGGCTTTGTTGGGAACAAAAAGGTTGGAATCCTTAACATGATGGTCAAATCCGTAAATGGCGCCTCCCGGGGTGCCAAGATAGCGCATGTGGGTGAGAGGTGTTGCGATTTCGATTTCTTCGATGTGGCTGCGGATGTCCGGGAATGCTTTTTCAACCACGGAAAGCATGTTGTCGGCAATTCGATATTTTTCCGAAGCGTATTCGGCCGGGGGGACTTTGAACCATGCATCCCCGTATTTGAGGGTCACGACGGCAACCTGGGAGGTCCCTTCCGGTGAGAATCCCGGGTCAATTAAATTGTAGCAGGTTAGCAGCAGGCCGTCGTTTTCATTGATTTCCCGGATTTTCATCCTTTCATAGACATGATCCGGGTCCAAGTTGCCGATGATGAAATTGGTTGACTCCGTAATGCCTGCCGTTTCCGGAGGGCAGTCGAGCCCCATATACAACGTGAAGGCGGATTGGCTGATGCTGGTTTGGCGGAGTTCCGCCTCTATCAAATCGGGGACATGTTGTTCATCGACCAGTTCCGTATAGGTGGACACTTTGGAAGCGTTGGAAATCACATAGTCTGTGGAAATGGTTTCTCCGGTTTCGGTAAGCACACCGTTTACCCGGCCGTTTTCCACCAGAATCCGGGCGGCGCCGCAATTGAACCGAATTTCTCCACCGTCCTTTATGATGGCATCGGCCAGAGCATTGGACAGCGCTTGTGATCCGCCTTTCAGATGGAAAGGGAGGAACTCGAGGTACCCGAAATAGAGGGCCGCCATGTCCACCATGGAGAGGCTCCCCGGGGGCAGTCCCATATACGTCCAATATGGCGAAACGGCTGTTTTTAATAATGGATCTGTGAAATATTGATCCATCAATTCTCCCGTGTTCTGTAGGGCGTGTTTAAAATAGAGCGGGTATTTTTCGCGGGTGACTTCAGGGTCTTTGAACACAAAAGCGGTAATGACCTCGGTAAACAGCTTGTAAATGAGATCAAACCATGCGGTGATGCCCTCTTTTTCATTCGGAAAGCGATCCTGGAGTACCCGGATGGTTTTTTCCCGGTCCGGCTTCAAGGTGATATCCAGTTTTCCCGGCACGACTACCCGGAAAAGATCTGTCATGGGGATGAAATCCAACTTTTCCAGTACACCGAGTTCATTCAGCAGCATTCTGAGCGGACCGGGTTTTTCGGTCGTACCCATCCCGCTGAGTTGGTGCAGGGCCACCTCAAATTCAAAGCGCCCCCGGCAGAAACTGGTGGCGCACCCGCCTGGAATGTTATGCTTTTCCAGGAGAAGGACCTTCCTGCCGTTTCTGGCCAGGGTAGCGGCGGCAGTTAATCCCCCGTTTCCGGCACCGATAATGACAGCATCAAAGTTTCGCATAATCGTCTCCCCGAGGGTTGCTGACAGATCTACAGTCAGGAATAATAGCGTTTGTCAGGATAACGGGTGTCGGGATCCGGATAATGTTGGTGACGATCGGATCACCCAGGTCTGTCCCGGCGCCTGCATCAACAATTCTTTTTGGCGGATTTTGGCGGATTTGTCAAACGAATGGAATAACCGATTTCAGGATGTGCGACATCATTTTGGGGTTTTCTTTCAATCGGCGGATTGAGTAGGAGAGCCAGTCGGGTCCATAGGGAACATAGATTCTGAGGGGATGGCCATCCTGGACAAGGCGGTATCCGAGTCCGGGGAGCACACCCAGTAACATTTGAAATTCGTAGCGATCGGGCTTAATGCCCAGGTGATGGATCCGTTCCAGAGCGGACGCTATCAGGGTGATGTCATGGGTGGCAATTGCCGCATAGAGGCCGTTTTTCAGCATATGGTCCAGCATAATGAGATACTGACGGTTGATTTCCCTGTTATCGGGATAGGCGATATGTGGTGGCTCATTGTATATCCCCTTGCAAATACGGATATTGATGCTTTCCGGCCGGCCGGCTTTTTCTGTCAGGGACATAAGGTCTGAATAACTGCGGCGCAGGCATGACTGCAGTACGATCCCGATATGTTCGGGAAATTCCTGATGAAGGCGTAAAAAAAGATCGATTTCAGGGTCGGTGCAGCGGGAATCTTCCATATCCAGCCGGACAAAGCTGTTGGTTTCCCAAGCCTTTTGAACAATTGTGCGAATTTGGCGATAGCAGTTCTCCGAATCCTGTAAAATGCCGAACATGGTTGGTTTTAAGGAGCAGTTCCCGGCTATGCCGTGCGTTTTGAGTTGATCGAATATTTCCAGGTACTGACAGCGATACCGTTCCGCGATTTCGGGTTCCCGGTTGGACTCTCCAAGGATATCGATGGTCACCCGGAGGCCATCGCGCTGTAAAGCAGCGGATACGGTCATGGCCTGGTCGAGGGTTTCACCGGCGATATACTTTTTTGAAAACAGCCGGACAAAACGAGCCGGTAAGATGGGCAGTATGCTGGCAACAACGCTACTGAACATGGCAATATCCCTTTGGTGCCGGAAATGATGGGTGTTGACCATAATCTAGACATCCCTGTACGCTTGTCAATCGCGCCGGAAGTGTCGAGCTGCCGCTGAAATTAATGTTTTGACAATCTCGACAAGTTATCCTAAATATTTGTCATCTCGCTTGAACAGAGAATAAACAGGGCAATGAGGCAGGGCAGCTATGAAAAAAATATCGATGAAAACGATACCGTTCGTTTTACTTGGCATTCTTCTGACAGGCGGCCTGTCCGGAGCGGTTGATCTGGGTGATGGTTTTCTGGATGTGAAATGGGGGACTTCTCCGGCAGAACTCGAAGAATTTACCAAAATATACGAGAAAAACCAGATTGTCTATTATATGCGGGCAGACAAAATTCACACCATTAACGAACAGGTTATTCCGAGAGTCATTTATGGTTTTTCGGAGAATCAGTTTTTTTCGGTCCACATGATGATTGAAAACCTGGAGGCATTTGAAAACCTGCGCAAATACATGCAGGACAAATACGGGCTTCCGGAAATTGTCCGGACCTCGCAAAACACCCAAATTTTGTATCAGTGGAAATATAGGAAGATCAAGATGAAATTGAAACAAAATCAGGATTCGGAGGTGATGAAGCTTTCGGTTTACTATTCCCCGATTTCGTCAAAGGTAAACCAGATCCTGGGGGAAGCGGACCAGGAGAACACTGTCCAGTTTCTGCCCATAAAAAAAGACAAGAAACCGGCGCGGATGCCGATACTGACGTTTTAGCTGAGCACGGCATCCGGAAATTGGGATTCCGGGGAACAGAGCCGGTTATCATCATTGGGCTGTCTTATGCAGATGGCCCTTTTTTTATTATCCGAACCCGGTTCCGGCCACAGGTATTGAATCTATTAAAGAAGGCCGTTTTTTGTCCGGACTGGTGTTGAGGAGCCCCTTTTCCATCGGGTTGAACCAATATGGGATTAAACAACAGGCGGGTCATCATTCTGCGTAATATTTCTTCATTGTTTCGCGAAGAAAGCACCTGTTTTTTGCCAAAAAACCCCGGGATGATATCCCGATTTATGCTGCGTCACTTTTTTGCCGGAATCCAGATATCGCCCAACGCGAAAACCGTTATCCGCGGCCTTCCGGAGAATGCCGTGATCGTTTACATCGGGAAATATAAAAGCAACTTTGAGTATCTCTGTTGTCATACCATTTACCAGGCCGAAGGGATACCATCCCCACAGATCGGTTTCGATTACGCAATCAAGGTCTGGCAGCCATTGTCCCGATTGCTGACGGCTTTTCTGTATTCGGCTGCCTACTGCTTGCGCCATCTGCGGTTTCCCAGCCCTTACCAGAGCGGTTATTTCGAGAGAAAACTAATCAGCGGCAACGCGGGATTCCTGTCTTTGGTTGAAAGAAGAGATTTTTACCAGCGTTTTGTGAGAGCCAAAACCGATCCTCTGCGCCACCTTATCGAATTGCAGCAAAAGACCACACGGCCCATCGTACTCATTCCCAACCTGATGTTTTTCGGCAAAAAGCCGCCGACTATGGAACCGTCCCTGGTCGATCTGTTCCTGGGGCCGGAACAACGGCCGGGCAGGTTGCGGAAACTGCTACGGCTGCTCCGGAAACCGGGGGGCATATTTATAGAGCTGTCGGATCCGGTTAACCTCCAAGATTTTCTGCAAACCGGAGCGGCGGCCAGGCGCAGTTTGGGATATGGTTCCCTGTTGTTGCGCCGGGACCTGTTGAGCAGGCTCAATCGTCATCGCAAGAGCGTTACCGGCCCCCTGTTGAAATCTCCCGATGAATTGAAGCAGGAGATTCTGACGGGTGACAGGCTTCAATCATTTATGGTGACATACGCCAAGCGGCGTAAAAAGCGGATTGACCAGATCCGACGGGAAGCACTCGGTTACCTGGATGAAATTGCGGCAAAATACAGCCCCGCCTTCATCCGGGTGGGTGTTGGAATCGTCCGGCGCTTTCTAACCCTGATGTTTGAGGATATCGACTTCAACGCCGATGCACTTGAACAGGTACGACGGATGTCCCGTAAGGGGCCGCTTATTTTGGTGCCCTGCCATAAAAGCCATATGGATTCCATCGTTTTATCCTATCTGCTGTATACTCAGAATATGGCATGCCCGCATATATTTGCCGGGAAAAATTTGTCTTTTTGGCCCATGGGTCCGATTATTCGGCGGTCAGGCGCCTTTTTTGTCCGACGGACGTTTGCAGGCGCGGTGTTCTATTCCAAAGTTTTTACGGAGTATATTTTTAAAATACTGGAAGAAGGCTTTAATATTGCCTTTTACATTGAGGGCACAAGGAGCCGGACCGGCAAAATGTTTCGGCCGCAGTTGGGGATGCTGTCGCTGCTTCTGGGTGCTGTGAAAAACGGAGCCGGTGAAGACCTTGCCTTTGTACCCATTTACATCGGGTACGACAGCATACCGGAAGCCGGTGCATACGTAAACGAAATCGAAAGCGGTAAGAAAGAACCGGAAAGCTTCCGGCAGCTGATGAAAGCCCGCAAGATTCTACAGCATCGCTATGGGAGGATTTATGTCCGTTTCAACACACCCCTATCGATGAAAACGCTCTTAGCCGAATCGAATCAGGTCATTGACCGCATGACATCGAAAGAAATAAATCTGTTTTGCAGAGCTCTCGGCTCCCGGGTAGTGAGTGCCGTGAGCCGCTCAATGGTGGTTACCTCCCAGGCTGTTGTTGCGGCAGGTTTTTTAAATACACCCAAAGAAATTGTCAGCGCGGATGATCTTCTTTTCCGGGTCGAAATCTATCTGTCTCATCTCCACCAGCAAGGTGTCGAGATGACGGGGAACCTGATGGAAGATCCCGCCGAGGCAATCCGGCAGGCCATCGATTATTTCTGCGGAAAAAAATATATTCAGAAAATTACCGGCAAAAACAATCTAAAAACCAATTACATAACCTACCGCGTGAACCCAGCCAGACGAATTGCTCTGGATTACTACAAGAATAATGCCATAGGGCCGTTTGTCCCGGCAGCATTTACGGCCCTGGTTATCTTGGACAAAGATGCGTTTCAGTTTTCAGCATCTGACCTACACAACGGATATCAGTTTCTCCAAGACCTTCTGGAAAACGAGTTTGCCAGGGATGTTGATAAACCGGAACCGTTTATCGTTCGAAAGACCATCAAGACATTTATTGACGAAGCCATACTTGTACCACACCAGACCTTGCCGGACACCTATAATCTGACATCGGCAGGATTTCGCAAGCTTGCCGCGTTTGCCGCCTTTTCAAAGCCGTTTTTAGAGGCCTACAAGGTCGTGTTGAATTATTTCAAAAATTACCCCAAAGGGTATCATGACAAGAAACGCCGTTTTAAAAAAGTAGAAAGTCTCGGCAACCGAATGTTCAAGCGTAAGGAGATTGAACTGATGGAAGCGCTTTCCGGAATTACATATACCAATGCGATTGACCGGCTGCCGGCTATTGGCATACGGGGGTCTGAAAATGCCGGGGCGATAGAAAATGTTGTGGAAACCATCGACCGGTATCTAAAACGGATGTCGTGACACGGCGGGCAACTTGACACTTTTTGAAGGCCTGTGGTACGAAAGAGAAACAGCCGTTTTGACAGGTGCTATGTATTTCTCCCTTTGCAAGGCGACCGAACACGGTA
>CAZKYZ010000101.1:0-10831 GCA_964557055.1 uncultured Desulfobacterales bacterium | reverse complement strand
AGCAAAACACCTTTTCCGCCATAGGTTTTTTCCAGGTATTTGGCGCCTTCTTGAATCGCCATTCTACCGGCCACCTCACTCATGGGCGTCAAAAGGGGCAAAGATCCGTTGGCTTTTTCCACGGTTTCGTATGCAACCGCAGTGCAGCCACTGGCAATAACCGCCCTGGTCAGTTCTTCCCCGGCAGCAAAATGAAAATAGGTAAACAGAACCTGCCCCTTGCGCATCATCGCATACTCGGAAGGTAGCGGTTCTTTGACCTTCATGACCATATCGCATTTTTTATAAATCTCGGCAGGGCTGTCGGCAATGGTAGCCCCCGCCTTGAGGTATTCCTCATCCGAAAAACCCGAACCTTCTCCGGCTACTTTTTCCACAAGCAACGAATGACCGTGCTGCTTCATCTGCTCCGCGCCGGAAGGAGTCATTGCCACACGATGTTCTTTTACTTTAATCTCCTTTAATACGCCTACCAACATGACGACCTCCTTGTATTGATTAAGTTATGTCCAATTTATATTATCCGTTTAGGCATTTAGCCGCGAATGCGACAGTTTTATCGGTGGCCGCCGCAAACTGCTCCGCCGTCTTTTGCAGGGCGGGATGGGTATTGAATTCATCCTTCGTGTACCCGTCTTCTGCATAAGCTCTTTCGAAATAGGGAATCCGCATCAGCTTGTCCATTACGTCCGAAGGGATAGCCCGTTCAATGGTGCCCTTCTCGAACTGAATGTTTTTCTCATTTTTGAAATTCATCACATTGTCGATGTAACCCGGCGGGCAGGTTACAACGATGTCGGCACCTACTTTTTCTTCCAGGTGCCAGAGGCGTTCCTCACCGTTTATGGTGGGACCTAACCGCAGTGAACAGGAAAGCATCTTGCTGGGATAATTATTTTCTTTCAGAAACCGACACGCTTTTTTGAAAATAGCGAGTTCCGCCCAGCGCACATCGGCTTCGGACAATTCGATTCCCTTTTCCTTTCCAAAGTCACGCAGGCCTCCGAGATCTCCAAAACGAGACTCCATAGCCGTAATGACGGAACGCCACTTATCGAGCGCCACGCCGTTTTTACGGGCCCTATCCAGGCCTCTCTTAACGGCCCGGGCGCATTCGGCAAACTGCGGCATGATAAATGACAGGGTGTTGTTTGTGGCAATCCCCCTGGCTGTCAATTCCTCGATAATCGTATACCCCTGCTTGCTTCCAGGGATCTTGATCATCACGTTCGGGTTGATTGTAGCAATTTCAAGGGCCTGCGCCATCATAGCGTCCTTGTCGAATACGCTGCGCGGGTCCGTCTGGCCGGAAAGATAGCCTTCCTTGTACCCGGACTGTTCGAACAGGGGCAGATAGGCCTCGGAACCCAGCCGTAAAACTTCCTTGTAGAGCAGCCAGAAAAGCCTTTCCGTATCGATTCCCGGATTTTGTTTGATAATCAGGGCGGCGGTGGCTTCCCACCGGGGAACGTCGTCCTGAATAGCCTGCAGCGACAGCGGCGGGTTTGTGGTAACGCCGCGAAACAGCTGGGACATCGGGTCATCCGTATTATACATACGGTCAAATTGGGCCTGCATGATCTCCCGGTCGGCCGGATCTGCTTTTGCCAGCATTTTCCCGCACCAGTTTTCAAATATTACCGGAGAGGAATCCCACCAGATTTCCATCCCGGGGCTTAATTCAACCAGCTTTTCAAAAAGATTCCTTTTTTCCATTTTTCCTCCTCATGTTTCGTTTTGGTCCGAAGACGATATTTTGTAACCGCAAACGGCATGTTTGAATGCCTGTCGATTGTGTTGTGGTTTTTTCGGGGCGGCCCGATTACGTCTGAAAAAAAACGCTCAGTTTTTCAACGGTTTCTCCGTAATGTGGTAACGGCCCAATTCCACCTCAAAAACATAGCGATCACCTCTGTAGTATGAGTACAGGACTTCTATGGGTCGATTGGTGTCGTCGTAGGTAATGCTTTTCATAAATATTCCGGCGGCATTTTCCGTCAGGTTGAGATAACGGGCGATTTTTCCTTTCAAGTTGACTGCCTGAATGGTCTGTTCAAACCGATTTAGCGTGACCATAAACTTTTCGGAAAGTATTTTATACATGGAACCGGTCAGATCCATTTTCAGGATACGTCCAAAATAATCTGCGGACAGGTAACTCTCTTCGTAAATGAGTGGAATGTCATCACCGGTCCGAAGTCGCCGGATTACCACCACGCTGCTGGTTTCCTCTATATTCAGCGTACTAACGATAGGGCGACCGGGGTTTTCGGTACTTTTCTTGAGGATTTTGGTATTTTCCGTCAACCCCTGCTCGTTGAGGTCATCCCGAAAACTGGTTATATGGTTCAGCTTGTGTTTCAGCGATATGGGGCGTCGCGAGGAAACGAACGATCCAACGCCTTTTTCTTTCCGGAGAATACCTTCGCTGACAAGTTCCGAAATCGCCTGGCGTAGCGTATTCCGGTTGACGCCACAAAGTCCGGACAGTTCCAGTTCTGTAGGAATACGGTCTCCGGTGCGATAAACACCGATTTGAACCTGATTCTTTAACCAGGCGCTGATCTGAAGATATTTCGGTATCGGATTTGAGGGATCGACGATTTTCAAAACGTTCCATTCTCCGGCAGATGTTTGAACATTCTTTGGGCCATTTTTTTGTTATAGATGTATATACAATCTATAATTTATAAATAGTGCAAACGAGTTTGTCAATAGAAACCTGAAACAAAAAAGGGACCTGTCGGTTGTTAAGAGATAACCAATAGAAAATACGTAATATTTATTTTTCTCGCAACGGGATCGTGCCCTGTCTGAATGCATTTGGGCGTGCCAGAAAAGGGGCAGGCATTGTCCGGGTGACAATGCCTGCCGGTAATCATAGAACAAATCGGTCTTACCCTTCGGAAGCGCCGGGGGCCCGTCCTCCTGTTTTTTTGTTCACCAGATGCAGAATGCCCAGCATCAATAGCACAATAACAATTATGCATGTACACATGGCATTGGCACTGGCCGTCCACCCGTCGTTATCCAGCATGATGATCTCAATGGCTGCCAGATGGACAGTTGCGGAGACAAGAAAAATGACGGCGCTGATGGTTGTCATGGAACGCATGAAAAAGTAGACAAAATTTTGAAAGAACGCCACTCTCGAAAGGGGAAAAATGATCTGGAAAAAAGTCCGGATGGTATCCCCGCCGAGACTGATGGATGCCTCTTCAATGGACGAATCAATATTGCGCATATTGGAAATGCTGGACAATATCCCCAGTGTAAAATTGCAGATAATAATGTTGATTATTATAATCCAGGGGGTCCCATAGAAAATATAATACGGCTTGTTGAATGCCAGTATATAACCGAGCCCCATAACCAGGCCGGGAATGGCTGCCGGCATGACGGAAAGGAAATAGATGAACTGTTTGAAATATGGTCTTCTCGTTTCCATTACAAAAGACGCCACCAGGGTGATAAAAGAGCCGACAATCCCCACGATAAGAGAAATCCAGACACTGGTCCAGATGGCGGAATATCCGCCGATGGAGGGGAAGTGGTAATGGTCCAGCGTGAGGGACCAGTCGTAGGGCCATACCTTGACAAAAGATCCGAGGATAACGGTTGCGAAAACCATGACAATAGCGATGGTGACCAGACTGCAATACGCCGTAAAACCGTATTTCTTCAAGGGCCGCGAAGGTGGTATCACCGGTTTGGCAGCACCGCTGATCATGGAAAACGTCTTCCTGGAAATATAGTAATTAAGCATGAAAGCCATCATTGACGGCACCAGCAGAATGATACTGATGGTCGCACCCAGATCAAACCGGTACAGATTGGTTACCTGAGAATAAATCTCGGTGGCGAGGACGCTGTAATTCCCGCCGATGACAACCGGGTTGCCGAAATCGGTAATGGTAAGGTTGAAGGTCAGCGCGGCCGAACTGAGTATGCCGTATTTGGCCGATGGCAGCGTGATCCGGGTGAACACTTTCAGCGGGGTGGCCCCCAGGCTTTCGGCTGCTTCATCCAGACGGATATCCACTGCCGAAAGGGTGGTAAACAGAATCACGAAAGCATGCGGCAGACAATACAGCACTTCCGAAATGATAATCCCTACCGGACCGTAGATATTCCAGCTCGTGCCTAACCAGTGGGCGGAAATCAGACCGTTTCTGCCAAAAAGGTAAATCAGGGCCAAAGCCTGAACGATGGACGGTGCCACCAGGGGCATCATGATGATATTGCGGAAAACGGTTTTGCCGGCCATGGTGGTACGGGTCATGGCATAGGCAAAGAAAAACACCACAAAGGTGACAATTACGGTGGTGACGATGGAAATATACAGGCTGTGCCAGAGGGATCTAAGGGTATAGGCATTGGTGAAATACTTGATGAAATTAGCGAATGTAAAGGTGGAAAACCCCACCTCACCGCCTTCGAAAAAACTGAGGGTCAGAATTTTCCACAGTGGAAAAAGCATAAAAAAGAAAAGTATTGCCGCGATAAAAATTGTCACCGCCGGCACAATGATCTTGTCCACATCCATACGGAGGGACGATACTTCATATTTCTGTTCCAGGGCAGTATCCGTTGAATTCATAATTCGCTATCCGCTGTTTTCCTCAATTTGGCTAGATCAGTTTTCGAAACAGTTCATCATATACGTTGAAAGCATCCGGAGGAAAATAGAGATTCACCGGATCCCCACTTTTCAGCGGTGCCACACTGAACTCTTTTTCCGGTATGTCCATCAGAATATCCTCGCCGTCAAACGGAAGGGAAATCCTTACAACCGGCCCGAGAAACGTCACCACATCCGCTTTCGCTTTTACCACGTTGGAGGGAACATATGCATCGGCGGGTGTTTCCGGCCTCACAATCTGGATCTGCTCCGGCCGGATGGATAGATAGACCGTCTCGCTGTCTACGCTATTCAGTCGTGAGGCACTGAATTCATAACTGCCGAAAACCGCTTTATCGCCTTTCTTTCTGCAGGTGATAAAATTGGAGGTCCCCACGAACTCTGCGATAAAACTGGTTCGGGGTTGGTTGTATACCTCCCGGGGAGCACCGATCTGGCGAATCTGGCCGTCCCGCATAATGACGATGCGGTCCGCCATAGCCAGGGCCTCCTCCTGATCGTGGGTTACGTATATCAAGGTGATCCCCAGATCCTGTTGAAGCTTCTTGATGACGATACGCAGACGCACACGGATTTTGGCATCCAGGGCGCTGAGAGGCTCGTCCAGCAGCAATACGTTCGGTTTGATGGCGATTGCCCTGCCCAGCCCCACGCGCTGCTGCTGACCGCCGCTCAGCTGGGAAGGATAGTGGCCTCCCCACGGCCCCAATCCCACCAGTTCCAGAATCTCGTCTACCCGCTCGTCGATCCGCTTCTGCGGCATCTTGCGCATTTTGAGCCCGAAAGCCGTATTTTCCCGTACAGTCATATTCGGGAACAGCGCATAGGACTGAAAAACGATACCAAAATCCCTCTTTTGGGGAATGACATCATTGATGTTTTTTCCGTCGTAAATGATGTTTCCGGAGGTCGCCTGTTCAAAACCGGTGATCAGTCTTAGAAGTGTCGTTTTACCACACCCGCTGGGGCCCAGAAAACAGACAAATTCTCCGGGTTCAATTGTAAGATTGACATCATCAACGGCAATAAGGGTACCGAATGTTTTCCGTACGTTTTCTAAAACCAGGGTTTTGGACATAACAGGTAGATTACTCCTCTTAACGGTTTTCCGAGCGTGTGACGGGCATGCCTACAGTGCCAATTCGCATTGTACTGTTATAGACGTATATACAATCCGGAAGAAAAAGAAAAGCCCTTCCAGGAAGCCCCAGTCGCCCCTTCCAGACACAGCCCCTTATCAGCACCTACTCTTCTACTCTTTGATGCTTAGATTGACTATTAGGATGCATGCAAGCCGGCCTGCCCCGGAAACAGGGCAGGCCGGCTTGCTGATCATTTCCAGGCACGAACATACCATCTACTTGAGGAAAAGAGTCGACCATGTTTCCAGTATTTCCGTGCGGTGTTCAGACTGCCACGCGAAATCCATGGGTGCCAGCTTGATGGTATCCAGGGCCGGCAGGCCTTCCGGACCCGAAAGACCGGGATAGGAAACACCCAGTTTAAATTTGGCATACCGTTCCATGGCGCTCTTGCTGATGGCCCAGTCCAGGAATTTTTTGGCGGCTGCTTCATGTTTGGCGCCTTTCAGCAGGCCGTTGACTTCCAGTTCAAACCCGGCACCTTCGGCCGGCATGGCCAGCAGGACGGGGAACCCTTTTTCCTTGAGTGAAGCATATACAAATGCAAAAGAACAGCCAACGGCATATTCACCGGCGGCGGTCAATTTGGCGGGTTTGGAGCCGGATTTGATATACTGGCCCATGTTTTTATCCAGTTCTTTCAGGAAATCCCAGGCTTTGTTTTCAGCAACCGGTTTGTTCTTGTAATCCGGGTCCATTATCACCAGCAGGCTGGCCACCTGCAGGAAACCGGTACCGGAACTGGCAGGGTTCGGCATAATGAGCATATCTTTGAAAGCCGGGTTGAGCAGGTCGTTCCAGCTTTGGGGCATCGTCAGGCCTTTTTCTGCCAGGACTTTTTCATTGCCCACAAAGGCGGCGGCATACAGATCAATAGCCGTCCAGTACCCGTCCGGATGTTTGAAATTGTCCGGAATCATATCAAATCCTTGGGGTTTATAGGGAGCGATCATGTCCTTGGGGATAAATTCAGCCATGTTGGTGACCGCCCAGCCCCAGATACAATCCGCCTGGGGGTTGTCTTTCTCGGCCAGCATTCTGGCGCCCAGTTCGCCGGTGGAAAGACGAATGGCCTGCACATCAATATCGGGAAGTTCATTTTTGACCAGCTCCAGATAATCGACGACTTCATCATTTTCCAGGGAGGTGTAAACGACCACCACTTCCTTGGCGTAGGTTGTTCCCACGAGTAAAAGCAAAACGGCCAGAAAACATGCAATCGACCAGTAACGATTTTTCATAACGATCCTCCTTTTTCGGGTAAATGCAATGATTGCCAAAAAGAATCTAATATGCTTAAATATCGAATTTTTATCATACGATCCTGAAAAACTGCCGGCAACCTCCTTTCCTGTTGTTTCGGATGAATTGGCGGGATTCTCTGTTGCGGGTAATCGAATTTTGTCCAACCTTTTTTCACCGGTTTCTAATTGGAAACTGTCTAGTGTCCGTCCACAACTGGTAGTATTTGTGAACAGATACTATCTAACAAATATCCAGCAATAGTTCAACAGGAAAAATAACACCTGTTATTTTGTAGCTAATGGTTTTTATTAAATAATATTGTATGGTGCCACTATACAGGCGCATCCCGGCCACCTTGCCGGATTGACAGAATCGGTGTTTTATCATAAAGATCCGCAGGCTGCACAGCCGGGATGTCGAGTGGACATGCCCCTGATGCTGTATAAATGCTCATGAGCACAAAAACCGATGGAAACCGTCCATACCATTCTCTTTGATTTTGACGGAACACTTTTACCATGTTGCCCCTACGACAGCGAACAGGCCCTTTTGGATCGTCTCGTTAGAACCGCAAAGAAGCGTTTTCGTTGGTTTGAACGCATAGAGGCCAGGGCGGCTATCTTTGTGGACAGACAGGAGCTGTCCGCCGGATTTTTCAAAAAAACCTACACGAAGCATGTAACCGGCACACGGCGGAATACCCTTACGACACTCTGTACCGATCTGGCCCGGACGGTTTCTGCAGAAAACCGGGCTGCCGTGCGGGAATTAAAGGCGGCCGGTTTCAGCATGAGCGTTATCAGCTGCGGAACGGCGGATCTGGCCGATGGTGTTCTGCAGTCATGCGGTATCCGGTCGTGTTTCGATACGGTAGAAGGCAATCGCTTCCGCATGAAAAACGGCGTGGTATCCGGTGTGGATATGCATATGGCAACCCCTTTACAGAAAGTCCGCATGGCCGAATCCATGGGCGCCAACCCTGCTGAAACCATCGCTGTTGGTGACGGGTACACCGATCTGCCCCTGCTGGACTGGGTGCGGTACCCGGTCATGATCGACAGAAACGGCGCAAAAGCGCATCGATACCGCAAAAATGGATACCTCTTTATCAGCGACATCCACGAACTGCCTGGACTGCTTTACAGGCTTTTCCGTATAAAAACCGGCCGTAAAACCAGAACGGGCCCGAAAAGGTCATCATGCCAAAAAAAAAGCTGATCGTTTTCGATATGGACGGCGTACTGATCGACGTTTCCCGATCCTACCGGGACACCACCCGCCGGGCTGCCCGGCTGTTTCTTTCTTCCGCCGGCGATGGTATGGAATTGCCGGACCCCCTCTTTTCGTTTTCCGACCTGGCCCGCATCAAGCAGAGCGGGGGCCTCAACAATGATTGGGACTTGACGCGTGCGGTGATCGACGCCCTTTTCTCCCTGGTTGAATGCCCCGCCGTCAGCAAGAACCCGGACCCGTGGAAACGCTTTACCCAAACCCTGGCAGCGTGCTCCCTTATGCCTCTTGTAAAGTACCTGAAAGGTTCCGACGCAACGCTGTTTTCTCTCTATCAGAAGCGCCCGGGACACAACCATGCCTTTGTAACCGATATGTATACCGGAGATGTGGGCAGCGGCAACGTCATCAAACAGATCTTCCAGGAAATCTACCTGGGCAAGTCTCTTTTTGAGGATACCTACCACCTGCCGCCGGAGGTCTTCCACCGGGAAGGTCTGATTCACCGTGAAAGCCTGCTCATTGATGCGTCGACATTATCACGACTGGCCAGAACCAACATTCTGGCGATCGCCACCGGCCGGCCGGAAAGTGAGGCCCTGTATCCGCTGAAGCTTCATGGGATACAGGACTGTTTTACCGAGGTGCTGACACTGGATGACTGCCGCAAGGAGGAAGAACGAATCTTCCGGGAAACCGACAAACAGGCTGATCTCGGCAAACCAGACCCCTTCATGCTGGACCGAATCGCCGGTAAGCATGCCGCGGACGTTTCAAAACGTTACTACATCGGCGATATGCCGGACGATATGACGGCAGCGCAAAAATCAGCCGGCGCCTTCACCGGTATCGGCGTCCTGTTTACATCGCCGGACAGGCGGACTCTGTCAAAAGCCCTGAAAAACGCCGGGGCACGATATGTTGTCGACACTGTCGACGAGCTGTTGGAACGAATCGTATCCGACACGCAATAGGGAATTTTGAAATCCCATCGATGATCACAGTTTACGGTTAATCACCATCAGTCTCGGCACCGTCATTTCCTCGATGGCATAGCGGGGGCCTTCCTTCCCAATGCCGGATCCTTTGATACCGCCATAGGGCATGTGATCGACACGAAAGGTGGGTACATCGTTGATCATTACGCCTCCGGATTGGATTTCTTCATAGGCGTACAGGATGCGTTCCATGTCCCGGGTAAAAACACCGTGCTGCAGCCCGAACTCCGTTTCATTGGCGATGTTCACGGCATCTTCAAAAGTTTCATACGCAAGAATCGAAATTACCGGAGCAAATATCTCCTCCCGGCGGACACGCATGGCAGCAGTCGTATCCGTCAGTATCGTCGGGGCAAACAGGCTGCCGTCACGGCTGTCGCCACACAATACCGTTGCGCCGCTATTGCGGGCTTCATCGACCTTCTCCATAGCCCTGGCGGCGGCTTGCGCATCGATCATGGGTCCCACGGCCACATCCGCATGACGCGGATCACCCGTTTTCAGCTGATTCACCGCTGCAACGATTTTTCCCACGGTTCGTTCATAAATCGGCTGGTGGACCAGCACGCGCTGAACGGAAATGCAATTCTGGCCGGCGTTGGTGAAACCGCCCACAGCAATCCTTTTTGCGGCAAAATCCAGATCAGCGTCCTCATGGAGGATCACCGCCGCGTTGCCCCCCAGTTCCAGCCCGATGTTTTTACGGCCGCATACGCTTTTCAGGTGCCAGCCGACTACCGAACTGCCCGTAAACGACAGGTAGGCAATGCGTGCATCCCTTACCAGCACTTCCGCCTGCGGTCCGGGGCATGGCAGCACGCTGATGGCTTCGGGCGGAAAGCCGGCATCCAGAATCATGGCCCCCAACAGGAGTCCGGAAAGCGGGGTCGCCGAAGCGGGTTTCAATATAACCGGGTTCCCGGCGGCGATTGCCGGAGCTACCTTGTGACAGGCCAGGTTAAGTGGATAATTAAAGGGCACAATGGCCAGCACCGGGCCGATCGGGAAACGGCGCACCAGGCCGGTGCGGCCTTCACCGTCGCAAACCGCGTCGATGGAAAGGATCTCCCCATGGATACGCTTGGCTTCTTCAGCGGACACCCGCACGGTTTCCATGGCCCGTTCGACTTCCGCTTCCGCCACACCACGGGTTTTGCCGCCCTCCATGATCAGCGCGTCCACCAACTCATGACTGCGCCTGCCCATAATCCCTGCCAGGCGGTTCAAAATCGCCGCGCGTTCATGAACCGGCAACTTGCGGGTGGCTTCCAAACCGTCCACGCCGGCATCAAGAGCCTTCTCCAGCGTGTCTTTATCAGCCTGGCACACCTCGGCAACTGCCTCGTTGTTGTATGGGAAATGGACCGTCATACTGCTGCCGGTCTGCTCCCATTGCCCAGCCACCAGCAAGGGGCGTGGTGTCATGTCTCCTCCTCCAGTTCGATCGACGGTTTGGGCTTCTGGGTTGATGGCAAAGAGCTAAGCGCATAGAGCAAAGTGTATGGCGTAAAGCGCTCTTAGCTGCCGAATAACCGAACAGCCAGCAGCCTGAATACCTACAGTTTTCTCGCCAC
>CAZKYZ010000100.1:0-10870 GCA_964557055.1 uncultured Desulfobacterales bacterium | reverse complement strand
GGAAGGTCTGCTGCCCTGCACGGCAAGTGGTCTGGCCGCTATTATCGAGTTCAGTGAAAAGAGTCTGGCGGACAAGAACCGGCTGTCGTTGCAGTTCGGATCTATTTTGGCGGTTTTGCGGGAGGCGAATTACTGGGCCCGCAAAGGCGGTTCCAGCCTTATTTCAGAACGGTATGTGATCAAATCCTTTAATGAGTACCGTTTTCGCTACAACCTGTACGAAGAAAAGATGCATGCATCCTATGTCGACAATACCATTAAAATCGACGTTGCCGGTGATATGGCCGGCCAGGTGAACGCACTGGCCGTATATCAGGTGGGTGAAATTTCATTCGGGCGGCCCTCGCGGATCACGGCCGAGACCTTCATGGGAGAAGAGGGGGTCATCAATGTCGAGCGCGAGGTGGATATGAGCGGCCGAACCCATAACAAAGGGGTGATGATCCTCTCCGGATACCTGGGCAGAATGTTTGCCCAAAGGCATCCGCTCAACCTTTCCATAAGCATTACTTTCGAACAGAGCTATTCCGATGTGGATGGCGACAGCGCATCATCCACAGAGCTGTACGCGATCCTCTCCAGCCTGGCGGACGCACCTATCCACCAGGGTATTGCCGTTACCGGTTCCGTCAACCAGAAAGGGGAGATCCAGGCTGTTGGCGGGATCAACCAGAAAGTGGAAGGTTTCTTTGAGGTTTGCCGGTCCAAGGGCTTGACCGGTCGGCAAGGGGTAATGATTCCCGCCGCCAATGTCAAAAATCTGATGTTGAAACGGGAAGTGGTAGACGCCGTCAAAAATGGGAAATTCAACGTTTACCAGGTTGCCACCGTTCTGCAAGGAATCGAAATCCTGACTGGTATTGCCGGGGGGACTCCCGACAACAAGGGCGTTTACCCGAAAAAGTCGGTATACGGGATGGTGCAGCGCAAACTGAAAAAATATTTTCAGCGGTCGATGCGGCTTAAAAAGAATGAGGAGAGCAGGTCCGTCTAACCCGGACAGGGCATGCCCGGGTTAGACGGACCTGTATCGGATTTTACCCCGCCAGGCAGGGTTTGCGCGCGGCAGCAGTCTCGTCAAGACGCCTTACCTTGGGTTTTGTTGGTGCCTGGTGAAGAGCCTCGGGATCTTCTTTCGCTTCGCAGGCGATGGCCTTCATTGCCTCGATAAAACAGTCGATGCTTTCCTTGGATTCCGATTCGGTGGGTTCGATCATAATCGCCCCGTGAACCACCAGCGGGAAGTAGATTGTCGGCGGGTGGAACCCGTAGTCCATCAGGCGTTTGGCGATATCCAGGGTGGTCACCTCGAATTTTTCCTGCTTACTGTCATTGAAAACACACTCGTGCATACAGGGGTGGTCATAGGGCAAATGATAGATACCTTGCAGGCTTTCCTTGATGTAGTTGGCGTTGAGTACCGCCAGTTGACTGGCTTTTTTCAGCTGGGCACCCATGCTCAGGATATAGCTGTAGGCCCGGATCTGGATCCCGACGTTGCCGTAAAAAGCATGCAGTTTGCCGATCGACTCGGGGTGTTGAATGCTGATCTGGTAGCTGTCACCCTCTTTGCAGATACGTGGGATCGGGAGAAATTTTTCCAAATCCCGGGTGACGCACACTGGTCCGGAACCGGGTCCGCCGCCGCCGTGAGGGGTGGAGAACGTTTTGTGAAGGTTCAGGTGCAGCACGTCCACACCGATGTCGGCCATGTTGACGATCCCCATGACCGCATTCATGTTGGCGCCGTCGCAGTAGACCAGACCGCCTTTGGCGTGGACGATGGCGGCCACCTCCCGGATATTGGATTCGAAGAGCCCCAGCGTGTTGGGGTTGGTGACCATGATGCCGGCGGTGTCTTCATCCATCAGGGCGGCCACATCCGCAGGGGCCAGAATTCCATCCGGGTTGGAGGATAGCGGTATGGATGTGAAGTTGCACAGGGCGGCGCTGGCAGGGTTGGTGCCGTGGGCTGTATCCGGGATAAGGATTTTATGGCGGGTTTCGCCCCTGGACTTGTGGTGAGCGTAGAATACCAGCATCCCGGTAAGTTCTCCATGGGCACCGGCCGCCGGCTGGAGAGTTACCGCAGGAAGCCCGGTGATCTCGGCCAGGTATTGCTCCAGGTCGTACATCAAGTGCAGGATGCCCTGGCTCAGTTCGGCCGGTAGCATGGGATGAGCTCCGGCAAACCCGGGCAGCGAAGCCTGGCGTTCGTTGGTCTTGGGGTTGTATTTCATGGTGCATGACCCCAGGGGATACATGCCGCTGTCGACACCGAAATTCCACTGGGAAAGGTGGGTGAAATGGCGCACCACGTCCAGTTCTCCCAGATCCGGGAAATCGGGACCTTCTCCCGCCAGGTAGCTGTCGAGGGGAACTTCGGCTACATCGCGATTGGGTATGGACAAACCCTGCCGACCCCTGGAACCTTTTTCCCACAACAATGGTTCTTCGAAAATCAGGCCGGTCGTTCCTGTTTTTGTGTTCATGCTGTTACCTCCTTCACCAGAAGATCCAGCCCTTTTTTGGTGCTGGTTTCGGTCACGCAGAAAAGGTAGTGGTCGGGCAGCTCCGGATAGTAGCACTCCATCGGTACGCCGGCGACAATTTTTCGGGCCAGCAGATCCCGCCAGGTCCGGTCGAATCCAGGTGGTGCCTTGACCACAAACTCGTTAAAGCTCGGCGTGCTGAAGGGGACTGAAAAGCCGGTTTCGACCAGGGCGTTTTTCAGGTATTCGGCTTTGTCGCGGTTTAACTTTGCCAGCTCGCGGATACCGGTGCCGCCCAGGGCGGCCATATACATCACCGATGCGGTAGCGCAGAGCCCCTGATTGGAGCAGATGTTGGAGGTGGCTTTCTCCCTGCGAATATGTTGTTCCCGGGTGGAAAGCGTCAAAACGAAACCGTTTCTGCCGTCCACATCGGTTGTTTTTCCGACCAGGCGTCCGGGCATGCTGCGCATATACTTTTTCAGGGTGGCAAACATTCCCAGGCCCGGCCCGCCGAACGAGCGTGGAATACCGAAGCTCTGGCCTTCACCGCAGACGATATCGGCGCCGCAGGAACCCGGGTTTTTCAGCATTCCATAGGCCAGCGGTTCCGAAAACCCCGTAATAAAGATGGTTTTGGGGTCCCGGTGGATTGCCTGGCCGGCGGCGGCGAGGTCTTCGATGCAGCCAAAGAAATTGGGCGATTGCAGGGCTACTCCGGCAATCTCATCCAGATTCTCAAGAGCGTACAGATCAGTTCGCCCGTCCGCGTCATAGGGCAGTTCGATGATTTCGTAGCCGGTGGGTGCGAAATAGGTTGCCACTACCTGGCGATAGTGGGGGTGAATCGCCATGGAAACGGCCACTTTCCTGCGTTTGGTGATGCGGATCGCCATTAAGAGTGCTTCGGCCAGGCCGGATGCCCCGTCGTACATGGAAGCATTGGCCACCTCCATTCCCAAAAGGCGCGTAACCATTGTCTGGTATTCGTAAATGGTCTGGAGCGTTCCCTGGCTGATTTCCGGCTGGTAGGGTGTGTAGGCGGTGAAATATTCACCGCGCAACAGGAGCTGCCGGCTGATTTCAGGGATGTGGTGGTCGTAACTCCCGGCACCCATAAAAATCTGGTAAGCAGGCGAGACGGCAATGGTTCCGGAGAGTTCATCCATATGGCGATTGAGCTCCCACTCCGTCATCGGTTCGGGCAGGTCCAGTTTTCCCCGGCGGCGGCAGTCTTTCGGTATGGTGGTGAATAGATCATCTAGACTGTCGACTCCAATTACCTGAAGCATCTGGATTATATCTTCACTGGTATGAGGCAGGTATCTCATGATGTCATCCTTTCAGCATTGCGAGGTAAGCGGTTTTGTCTTTCAGCGCATCGAGTTCACCGGCGGCGGCGGGCTTGATCCGGATCATCCAGCCGCCGCCATAGGGTTCGTTGTTGACCAGCTCGGGTGTTTCTTCGAGGGTTTTATTGATGGCGACGACCTCTCCGCTGACGGGCATATACAGTTCCGAGACCGCCTTTACGGATTCCACGGTGCCGAATTCCTGGCCCTGTTCAAAGGTGGCACCCTCTTCGGGGAGTTCCACGAAAACAATATCCCCCAGCTGGTCCTGGGCATAATCGGAGATTCCGATCGTAACGGTGTCTCCCGCCATCCGGGCCCATTCGTGATCGTTCGTATACTTTACATCTTCCGGCAGGTCGAGTTCGTTTATTTCTTTCATGGTTTGTTTCTCCTCCATTTTTAGGTGGTTTTGTTCGCAGATCTGAGATTGTTTTCAGGCACCCTGGCGCATTTCCATCTCCGGCATTGCGGTTACAGCATTTCTTTCAACGGCTTTCGCGCAGTCCGGTCCGGGCGGACGTCCTGGGTGATGGTGACGTTGAGCTTCCGGCGCTTGTCCTGGAGGATGACAACCTGACCGTTTTTCAATTTATGATCGACCAGTACAAAGCCACAGCAAAGCCCCTTGGCCTTGAAGCCTTCAGGTCTGTTCGGACTGGCGACGCTGAAAATACTGTCGTTGACCCTGCCGATCGCCATGTCCGTGGCGCAGGTCAGGACTTTGCCCAGGACAGTGCCGTCCGTATTGGTAACCACGGCCGGATCGGAAACCGAAACCTTGCGCAGATCGTTTCCGACAAAGGCATGCGTGTACTGCGGATGGCTGCAGTTCAGAAGGGCTTCACTGCCGACAAAAACCTTGGTGAACCCATTTTTCTTTTGATTGTACGGCAGGGCAAATGGCCACGGATGGCCGACAAACGGCCAGTGACCGATATCCTGATGGGAAAGTGGTAAAACCGCCCCGGCCCTCAGAGAATCCCTGGCGGCAAGACCACAGGGCAGCAGGTTGAATTCCTGCCCGGCCGCATGGATCTTTTTCCACAAGGGCAGGATATGGTCGGGTTGAATGAAAATCTCAAAGCCGAATTCTCCGGTGTATCCGGTGCGCGAGAGCAGAAGCGGGGTTCCGTCGGGAAGGCGCACCTCCCCCCCCGGCGCCAGGGCCGGATCGAAAAAACCCTTGAAGGCGAAATAGGGCATTCCCGTCAGCACGGTTTCCGCGTCGGCCAACACCTTTCGCATGATCTTGGCGGCGGCCGGTCCCTGGATATCCATTTTGCCGAGCCTGTCCGTAAGGTCGGTGATGTCGACCTTGCGGTCGCCGGCCTGCTTACCCAGATGGGCCGCTACAGCGGCCCCCATCCCGGCATTGATCACCACCATATACAGGTGCCGGGTTATCTGGAATACGATGGCGTCGTCCAGGGATTCGCCGGTTTCGGTCAAAAAGGCGCCATAGACGCAGCGGCCCGGGGATAGCGGTTTTCGGCGGGAGCCGACGCAGCCGGCCAGATCATTGGTAAAGCAGTGCTGGAGCAGCGCCAAGGCGTCTTCTCCGGCCACCAGGAGCGTCGCCATATGACTGGTGTCGAATATCCCTGCGGCCGTGATAACGGCCAGGTGCTCGTTTTTGGCCGAAGAATACCACAGGGGCATTTCATACCCCCCGAAATCGGCCATATTGGCACCGTTTTGAACGTGCCAGTCATGAAGCTGCGTGAATCTGATTTTTTGTTCCATTATACAAATCCTTCCGTCCGGCTGGCGGAGACCTTATAAAATATACGGAACTTTGAGATTGTAGCCCTTGTAGATAACGAAGGTTTCCACCGATTTTACACCCTGGAGGCGCGAAACCTCCTGCGTGTAAAACTCCAGGAGACCGAAACCTTTTTTCAGCACAACCTGAAGCATCAGGTCGAATCTGCCGGTAACCACACTTACGGAAACCACTCCTTTTAAGGCGATGAACTCTTCCCCCTTTTTGACCAGTTCACTGGTATCGAGTTTAACACCAATATAAACCACCGTGAGACCGGGAAGACCCTCCGGATCGACCATGCCGACGATGTCCAGAACACCTTCTTTTTCGAGTTTTTTTACCCGGGCCCGGACGGTGTTTTCCGTGATGGAAAGCTCATCAGCGATAACTTTGAAGGATTTTCGACCTTCTTTGAGATGTCGGAGGATGGCAATGGTTGTTTTGTCGATTTTCATGGTTGGGAATACCTCTAAATGGCATGTTGCCGGCAAGCAAGGGAATATTATAAAAATATGAGGAATATGTCAATAATATTCAAAAATAATAATGAATACAGAAAAATACATTCTAATAACTTGTAAATAAGAAAGATATTACAATCTTGACTCAAGGCGGCACCTGGATTAACTGTTACTAAACGGTTATTGGTGTCCGGATCCGAATTATTAAGAGCAAAGGGGAATTGTGAGATGCGCGTCAAAACTGTTGTCATGGGAGGGGGGCCCGGCGGGTATGTTGCCGCCGTTCGCGCCGCCCAAAAAGGTGCTGAGGTGGTCCTGGTTGAACAGGAAAATGTCGGAGGGACCTGTTTGAACTGGGGGTGCATTCCATCCAAGATTATGAAAACGGCAGCCGATATGATGGAGGATATTCATCTGGCCGGCGAGTTCGGCGTTGCCGTGGATGCGACGGTGCGGGTTGATATGGAGAGACTGATGGCCCGCAAAAAAAAAGTGCTGCAGACCCAGATTGCCGGGATTGAAGGGCTGCTCAAACATCATGACATCACGCTGGTGAAAGGCGCGGCAAAAATTCAGGGTTCCGGAATGGTCGCGGTGCAGCCGGTCGGAGGGGAATCACGGTTGCTGGAGTGGGATCGTCTGATTGTGGCAACGGGATCACAACCGCTGCAAATTCCGGCGTTTCCGTTTGACGGAGAAACCGTCATATCGAGCAACGAAGCCCTTTGCTTCCGGGAGGTGCCGGAGTCTGTGGTCATCGTCGGGGGCGGTGTCGTTGGATGTGAATTTGCCTGCATTCTTGCCGCCTTGGGCTCCAGGGTAACCATAGTGGAAGCATTGTCACGCCTGCTGCCATTACCTTCGGTGGATGAAGACTGCTCCAAGGTGCTGCAACGCGAAATGAAAAAACGAAAGATCAAATTCCTGCTCGACCGGACGGTGACCGCAGTAGACAGGCATGCCGGCAAGGCCGAGGTTACCATAGGCCCCTCGCCCGCTGCCGGGCACCTGAAAGCCAAAGATCAAGAACTGGTGACGGTGACGGCGGATAAGGTGCTCGTCTGCATCGGAAGGGCCCCCAGCACCGCCGGTATCGGATTGGCGTCCGTTGGAGTATCTCTGGACGAGAAAGGCTGGATTTTGGCGGATGATCATATGCGAACCAACATCGAACATGTCTTTGCCATTGGTGATGTCCTGGGGCCGGACAAAGTCATGCTGGCACATGTGGCGTCTGCCGAGGGGATCGTGGCGGCTGAAAATGCCGTGGGCGGGAATGAGACGATGTCCTATGATGTGATACCGGGAGCGGTTTTTACATCTCCGGAGATTGCCAATGTGGGTATCACCGCAAAAGCAGCTGTTGAATCCGGACTAGATGTTTGTACGGAAAGCGTTTTGTTTCGATCCCTGGGAAAGGCACAGGCGATGGGCAAGCTGAGCGGGCAGGCCAAAATCGTGGCGGAAGCCGGTTCCGGGCGGATTCTGGGTGTCCATATTGTCGGTGTCCACGCCACCGACCTGATCGCCGAGGGTGCCCTGGCGATTCAAACCGGCAGGACTGTAGCGGATATTGCCGCTACCATCCACGCCCATCCCACCCTGGCGGAAGTCATGCTGGAGGTGTCTCTTAAAGTGCAGGGCATGGCCCTGCACGGCTAAGGAAAGATATTTCGTCTGAATATCCGGTTTCACCACAGAGAACACAGAGAAAAGCATATCTCGCGCAGTGGCGCTGAGAAAAGCAGATACCGAATTTTCGAATTGCGATGCCTGCTTCCTTCCCGGATCATGGCAAAAAGCGGATATCGTCGACCCAGACCGTACCGGTATGGTTGTTGTCGGAAGGCGCACCAAAAGCCAACGCGATCCCTTTTGCTGTGGCAGGATCGTACTTGCCGGTACCGGTGCTCTCCCACGGTGGCTGGATGAACACATCCCAGGGCAGCTCTAGCTGTTGCCAGGTGCCGATGTTTTCAGGGCTGCCCTGAATGGTGTATTCAAAATGGTAGAGTTTGCCGCTGCCGTCCCCGTTGTAGACCACGAATGTGAATTCCTGCCCCGGGTGTTCCGCCCGCACTTTCAGGGAAATTCCCTTGGCGGCTTTCCAGCTTTCCGGGTTTGTGAGGACCAGACTGCAGGTAGCCCAGCTGTCGGGAGCAATATCGTAATGGATCAGCAAGCCGGACTTGCCATGGAACACTCCGTCGGCGGTGACGGCGCAGGTGAGACGGGTCTTGAGCTGGTTTTCGTCCGAGAAGACCTCCCAACCTCGGGGGGAGCCCTCGAAATCATCGATGACGGCCCCGGGTTCGGCGGTTATCGCTGCGCCCGGCGCCGGAACATGGACCGGTTCCGATTCATCCGCAGCTTGTTCCGTGGGGGCTGTCTCCACCGGCGCACTTTGATCCACCACCGCTTCGGGGGCGGATGGCAGCCAGGCCTGCCAGCGGTGATAGTAGACATTCAGCAGGGGAATGAATTCGGCGGTTGCCTTGCGGTTGCCGGCAGCGGTGGGGTGTTCATCACCGCCGGTGGGGTAGTAGAGTATGTTACGCCCTTTTTGGGTGACATGTTCGATCTTTCCGTTTTGGAAGCGGTGGTGATTATCGGGCCCGGTTAGGATGTTGTAAAAGTCGAAAACGGCCACATTTTTGCCCGCGTAGCCTTTCAGCCAGTCGTTTGCCAGCCAGTTGTTGAACGCTCGGGCGTTGCCGGATTGGCTCCGGTCGAGCACCGGGGGCGCGGTTACGGCAATAAAAAGCTTGTCCGGCCGTTGGGCGAATTGTTTGAGCAGTTCATTGTAAATGGCCTTGGCGTTTGCCACCGTCAGGCCGTCACCCCTTCTGGGCGGATCTCCGGGCTGACCCTCCAGTTCCGAATTGGGATAGCAGGATTTAAACATGACGATCTGGTTTTCACCGCCCGGATTTTTCAGATTGCGGGTGTAGGATGAATTTTTGTCGTTCAACTGAAAGAGGGCCTGCATATAGCGGCTGCTGCCCGATCCCGTGAACCATTCCGGCCAGTCGACGATATCCGTCCGGTCGCCGATACTGTTGGGCCCCCAGCCGTAATTGGTGTCACTGACAACGTAATTGTTTTTGCCAAGCTCTTTACCCAGGTTGCCGTTGCCGTCGGTCAGCCAGTTTTCACCGCAGGAGTGATGGATAAAAACCAGTTTTACGGGTTTGGACGGTGCTGACGGGTTTTCAGCGGCAGCAATGGCGCTCGCCAATGGAAACAGCAGCGGGAAACAAAGAGCCAGCAAAAAGAGAAACAGCAAAAATGATTTATGATAATCGTTGTGCCCCATGGCAGGCCTCCTTTGTGGGTGAAAGGGTCAATATGTCTTGGGTACACCGACACGGGTTTTAATGTAAACGGCGCGGTTATATTCAAAAAGAGGGAAAAGTGCATACTTGTTGTAAGCCAGAACCTTCTATAGCACAATCATTCTTTCCGTCAAGACGGCATCTGCAAAACAGAACGGCCGCCGTCGTTTGACATTTCCGGAAATATAGCTAATTTTACGACATTGATCATTCAAACCACTCAGAGGAAGGTGAACGATGGAAAAACTGGATTACATGGCGGCAGCGGAAGAAGCCATGCCGCAGATTAAAAAAGGGGCATTTTTAACGGTAAAAGCGGGCGATGACCTGAATGTCATGACCATCGGGTGGGCCACCATCGGGTTCGTGTGGCGCAAGCCGATTTTCATGATTGCGGTGCGGGATTCCCGCCACACATTCGGTCTGTTGGAAAAAGCCGCTGATTTTACGGTGTCGGTTCCGGCGGACGGGATGAAAGACGAAGTCATGTTTTGCGGCACAAAATCGGGAAGGGATCTGGATAAATTAAGCGAATGCCGTCTGAAGACGATTGATGCTCTTGCCGTATCCACGCCGGTTCTCGATATTCCCGGCATTCATTACGAATGCCGGATTATTTTTAAATCTGCAATGGACCCTGCTTTTCTGGAAAAGGAATTCGAAAAACTGTACCCGGAAAAGGATTACCACACCCTCTATTTCGGCGAAATTGTGAGCTGTTACCGGAATTGAACGGGATCTGGGTTTTCGGTTGATCTTGCTATCGGCACTTTCTAACGGTTTCGGTATTCCATCACATACCCCAACCATGTTTTGCCTTTGCCGTCGGCGGAAGGGCTTTCACTGAATTCCAGGATATTCAGCCCCATTTTTTTCAGCAGTCGGCGCAGGTCGCCTTCTTTCCAGAGATAGAACACCCTTCCATCCGGGTCGTTATATGTTCCGCTACCTGCCTTTAAGGATAGATAGACGATTTTTCGGATGTGTCGATCGCCGTGGAGGGCTTTCAGGATATCGGCGAGGACTCCCGCTGTCCTTTCCGGTGGGATATGCACCAGTGATCCGGACATCAGGACGGCATCTGTCGAGATGGATGCGAAATCGTAGGTGGTAAAATCGCCCGCGATTACCGGGCAATCGGAAAGCTTCCGGGCGAATGCGGCCAGGCCGGGAGAGCGCTCGAAACCGGTGGGTGCGAATCCTTTTTTTTTCAGCCACAGAAGATCCCGCCCCGAGCCGCAGCCCACATCCAGAATTCTACATTCCGGCACCAGGTGTTTTTCCAGCGGCTGCAGGAAAACGGACCCGAGGGCGGCTGTTTTGCGACAATACTCCAGATGGTGTTTTTGATAGTAATCCTGATTGTTCACGGCAGTCCAAATTTGGAATTGGATTTCGATGACAATTAACCCTAACGTTGCAAAAGTCGGAGAGCTTCAGAGCCGCGGCGCCGAGGGAGAAG
>CAZKYZ010000099.1:0-11045 GCA_964557055.1 uncultured Desulfobacterales bacterium | reverse complement strand
CGGCCCTTACAAAATCAGCCTGCACAGCGGCAGCGACAAATTCGGCGTATATCCCAAGATAGGGCGGATCACGAACCAGACATTCCATGTAAAAACGGCGGGGACCAGCTACCTGGAAGCCTTGCGCGTCGCCTGTCGAGCGGACGCCACTTTCTTCGGTGAAATTGCGGATTTTTCTCTAGGACGATTCGAAACCGATCGGGCTACATACCATATCAGCGCAACCCTTGCGGGTACGCCTGCTCCCGGCGGTCTAGGCCCAAAGGATCTGGAGCGGCTGTACCTGGATGAAGACAATGGTCGCCAGATCCTGCACGTGACTTACGGTTCCGTGCTCACCGCAAAATCGGACAAGGGCAACGGCAGTTACCGATTCCGCGACCGCCTCAAGGCCCTGCTCATCGAACACAACAGCCTGCATGAAAGGGTGCTGGTTGACCATCTGGGCAAACACCTGCGCCTCTTGAGCAGCGGAAAAGGATAAGACAGATGACTCCGGGCACCGTTTCCCTTGCCGACCGGCACCTGCCCCTGGTGCTGACGTTGGACCTCGGATCCTCCTCGCTGCGTTGCGGGGTCTACGACGGTGCGGCCCGGGCGGTGGCGGGCATGGAGGCCAAATTTGAGCACCGCCTGAAAACAGGCCGCAACGGCAGTTCCACGGCCGACCCGGATGCCCTGCTCAATGCTTTGTTTGGCTTAATGGATACGGTGTTAGAGCGCCTCGGGCCGGCTGCATCGGACATCGCGGCTGTCGGCAGCTGCACCTTTGTGGCCAACGTACTGGGTTTAAACGCCTCGGGCCGGCCGGTCACGCCGTTGACGACTTATGCGGACACGACCTCATGGGCCCAGGCCAATCGTTTATCTGCCGATCTGGACCAGGAGGACGTGCGTCAGCGTGTGGGGTGCTATTTTCATCCCAGCTACCTGCCTTCCCGCTTTCTGTTGTGGCAAAAGACGGACGCAACCATATTCCGCAAGGTAGCCCGCTGGGCCACCCTGGGCGAATATATGGAACAGACTCTGTTCGGCCCATCCGGGAGATCCGGCGTGACCTACAGCGTGGCCTCCTGGACAGGGCTGTTGAACCGGCACACCCTGGACTGGGATGAGGAGCTGGTTCATTATCTGTCGGTGGATAAGGCTACTTTGCCGCGTCTAACGGATGTGAGCGCAAACCGTGTCGGGCTGCTGCCAAAATTCGCCGCTCGCTGGCCCACGCTGGCCGGAGTCCCCTGGTTTCCTGCCATCGGCGACGGTGCGGCCGCCAACCTCGGCAGCGCTAAACCCGATGCTCCCTGCACCGTAGTGGTTACCCTTGGCACCACCGGGGCGGTGCGGGCGATAACCCGGGCGCCGATTCCCCAAATTCCGGATGGATTGTGGTGCTACCGGGTGGACAAGGATCGTTTGTTGCCCGGCGGCGCATTGACCGAAGGCGGCAACGTCCATGCCTGGTTGCGCGAGACGCTGCGTCTGGACGACCCCGACAGGTTGGAGCAGGCTGTCGCCGCTATGCGGCCGGATGCACACGGTTTGAGTTTTTTACCTTTTTTCGCAGGCGAACGCAGTCCGGGCTGGCGGGGCCGGTCCAAGGCCACCGTACACGGGCTGACCCTGGCCACCACGCCTCTGGACATGCTGCGTGCGGGTATGGAATCTGTGGCTTTCCGCCTGGGTTTGATTTGTGAACGCCTGTTGCCTCTTTTGGCACTGTCCGCCGAAACCACACCTGACGGCATTCCCATTGTTGCCGGAGGCAGGGCACTTGTCGCCTCACCCGTCTGGGCTCAGATGCTGGCCGATGTACTGGGCTGCAAGGTGGCGGTTTGCGGCCTGGAAGAGACCTCGTCCCGAGGAGTCGCCCTGCTGATGCTGTCGTTTCTGGACGCACTTCCCGCTTCCAGCGATATAGGGGTGCCCGGAACCGTCCTGCACCCCGATCACGGTGCCCATGCTATTTACCAATCGGCCCGGGAGCGCCAGATCCGATTGTACGATTTCATCCGCAGACACGACGACATGCAGGAGGAAGCCATCAAGTGAAAAACAACGACATTGGGCTCATCGGCCTTGCGGTTATGGGCCAAAACCTGGCGCTGAATATCGCCCGCAATGGCTTCGGTATCACGGTGTACAACCGTACCGAAGCCACTACCCGGGAATTCATGGATCAGGCCGGAACCCGGGCGGGACTCCACGCCGTTTTTGATTTGGAAAAATTGGCGGCTTCCCTGAGCCGACCGCGGAAAATCATTTGTATGGTCAAAGCCGGTTCCCCCGTGGATGCTGTTATCGAGGCCCTCTTGGACGTACTGGATCCGGGCGATCTGATCATGGATGGCGGCAATTCCCTGTTTTCCGACACCCGGCGCCGAGCCGCCCATGTGGCCTCCAAAGGTTTGAAATATATGGGTGTGGGCATCTCGGGCGGTGAGGACGGCGCACTCCACGGTCCCAGTATCATGCCGGGAGGCGACCCCGAAGCCTGGGATATGGTCGAACCTGTCCTCACGGCAATTGCAGCCAAGGCCGACGGCGAGCCCTGCGTGGCCCGCATGGGTGCCGGCGCAGCAGGGCATTTTGTAAAGATGGTGCACAATGGAATCGAGTACGGAGACATGCAGCTCATCGCCGAGAGTTATGACCTTTTGCAAAATATTCTTGGTCTGTCCGCCGCCGATCTGGCCAAGGTGTTCACCAAATGGCGCCGCGGTATACTTTCTTCCTACCTCATCGACATCACGGCCGACATCTTTGCCAAAAACGATGACGAAACCGGCAAGCCTCTGGTGGACATGATCCTGGACACAGCCGGCCAAAAGGGCACGGGTCGTTGGACGGCACAAAGCGCCCTGGATTTGGGCGTGCCCGCGCCTACCCTGGCAGCGGCAGTGGATGCCCGGGTGCTCTCTTCCCTTAAAGACGAACGCACCAGCGCAGCCAAGGTTTTACCCGGTGCGATGGCTGGTTCCAAAGATGGCGACCGTGAGACCTTCATCGGCCGGGTGGGCGATGCTTTATACACAGCCAAGATCTGTGCCTATGCCCAGGGGTTTGCCCTGCTGCGGGCCGCAGACAAGGAGTACGACTTCGGCCTGAACCTGGGTGAGGTCGCCCGGGTCTGGAAAGCCGGTTGCATCATCCGGGCCCGATTTTTAGATGATGTGCGTACGGCTTTTGCCAGTATGCCCGATATTTCCAATCTGCTCATGGACCCGTTCTTCTCCAAGGCGGCCGGGAAGCGTCAGCAGGCCCTGCGGGAGGTAGTGGCGGCGGCAGCCCTGGCCGGAGTGGCCGCACCGGCGTTGTCCGCTTCCCTGGCCTATTACGACGCTTACCGCTCTGTTCGCTTGCCCGCCAACCTGCTCCAGGCCCAGCGGGACTATTTCGGGGCGCACACTTACAAACGTACGGACAAGGATGGTGTTTTTCACACGCAATGGACCTAAGTACCGGCCTTTTCAAGGGGCTTTAATATACTAGGAGAATACATTGGTTGTCGGACAAGGTGCACCTGAGGCGGTATTAAAAGAAAATGAGGTGCTGGACATATTGGCCCAGGGCCTGCCTGTGGATCTGGTGGCGGGCAGACGTGTCCTGGTGCTCACACCGGACGCCACCCGTACTTGTCCCTTGCCCATGATGGTCAGAGGGCTTGCCCGCATCGTTGCTCCGCAAGCTGCGCAGCTGGACTTCATGGTAGCATTGGGCACGCACCAACCCATGACACCTGAGGGTATATTGGCCATCTATGGTCTTACGCCGGAGACAAAAGAGCAGCTTCTGCCCGGCTCCAGGTTTATGAACCACCGCTGGGACCTGCCGGATACCCTCACGGTCATCGGCCGCCTAAAAGCGGATGAAATTGTGGATATATCCGGGGGTTTATTCCATCAGGGCGTGGATGTTTCCATCAACCGCCATGTGTTCGACTATGATCTTGTCCTCATCTTGGGACCTGTGTTTCCCCATGAGGTGGCGGGGTTTTCGGGTGGTGACAAGTACCTGTTTCCCGGTATTGCAGGCGGTAAATTTCTCCACTTTACTCACTGGCTGGGTGCTGTGGTCACCTGCTGGGACACTATCGGCATCAAGCGCACTCCGGTGCGCGAGGCCCTCACGCGGGCGGCCAAACTTGTCTCCGTGCCGCGCCTGTGCATATCCATGGTGGTTCGGTCCAAGAGCGAGTTGGCCGGACTTTACGTAGGGGAGACCCTGGAATCCTGGTCGGCCGCAGCGAACCTCTCGGCCCGGATACACATCGTTTACAAGGACAGACCCTTTCACACCGTATTGGGCACGGCATCGCCCATGTACGACGAACTATGGGTGGCCGGGAAGGTCATGTACAAACTCGAGCCTGTGGTAGCCGATGGTGGTACCCTCATCATTTACGGCAAACACATTACCGGTGTTTCCGAAACCTGGGGCGACCAGATTGCCCGCGTGGGCTACCACACGCGCGATTATTTTTTAAAACGTATGGATCAGTATCGGGATGTCCCCGGAGGCGTCCTGGCGCACGCCACCCATGTCCGCGGTTTGGGCACCTACGAGAATGGTGTGGAAAAGGCACGCATCAATATAAATCTGGCCACGTCTATTTCCGAAGAGGAATGTCGGGCCATTAACCTAGGCTACATGGACCCGGACGCCATCAACTTGGATGACTACAAAAACAGGGAGGAAGAGGGCGTCCTGTTCGTGGAACATGCGGGGGAAATACTGCACCGCTTACAATAGGCGTTTGACCGGGGCGTATGCTATGCTTTCAACGCCGAGGCTGGAAATTCGTCCCGCTGGGGTATGAAAAGGTCGATGGCAAAGGTGAGTTTGTCCTGGGCTACAGCCCCGTGTTCGACATCAGGCGGGATGCGGATCACATTTCCCGGACCGACGATTTGTGTTTCACCCGCCACGGTGAAGGCCAGCGCTCCCTCCTGCACCAGGGTGGCCTGTTCGTGGGGATGGGCGTGGACGGGCGTATCAACGCCGGGTGAAAATTCCACCAGGACCATGGTGAAGCTATCTGCGTGCAGTACTTTGCGCCGCACACCCGGCATCACATCGTCCCATTCAATTTGGTTCCAGTTTACGCAGTTCATGTTTTCTCCACAGGTTAGGGTAATGATTGAAATCGACCAAACTAATAGTACGGTATGATTAAGAATGTCAAACCAGATGACATAATTGAGGCAGGCTTCCATGCCACATAAATTGCTTTTCAACTCGCAGTTCCGGTGGATATCTGATCTTACAGGGGGAATATAATGACCAAACGCTATCGTTCCAAAGACCTTCGCGACTTCGCCTTTGGCCTGTTGTGCAAGCAGGGATTGCACCCCGATCCGGCCGGTAAAGTCGCCGACATTTTGCTGGAAGGCGATCTTCTGGGCCATACCACCCATGGCTTGCAGTTGCTGGCACCCTATCTGGAGGAACTGGATGCCGGTACGATGACGGCAGAAGGGCAGCCGGATATCGTTCAGGATCACGGCATGTCGGTGCTCTGGGATGGTAAATACCTTCCCGGACCCTGGCTGGTAACGCGGGCCATCGAAACCGGCCTGGAAAGGATGCGGTCTTATCCCGTTTTTATGGCCAGCATCAAACAGAGCCACCATATTGCCTGCCTGGAGGCCTACATCGAAACCGTGGTCAGGCAGGGCTATCTGATTATCCTGACCACTTCCGATCCGACCATGGGGGCCAAAGTGTCTCCTTTCGGCAGTCGTACGCCGGTCTATACGCCGAACCCCATTGCTGCAGGTTGGCCCTTAAAGGAAGGGATGGTAATGTTGGACATCTCCATGTCCACGACCACCATCGGGATGTGCCAAAGACTCAGCCGTCAAAATAAAAGGCTGCCGGGCAAATGGGTCATGGATGCCAAGGGGAGGCTAACCGACGATCCTGCCGTCATTTTCGAGGAACCCTCCGGATCGATTCTGCCACTGGGAGAGCAGGCCCTGGGGCACAAGGGTTTTGCACTCGGTCTGCTGGTTGAGGCCCTTACCTCGGGTTTGTGCGGTTTCGGAAGAAAGGATACCCCCGGCCGGTGGGGTGCCACCGTTTTCTTAATGATCGTGAACCCCGAGGCTTTGGGAGGCAGGGAAATGTTTACGGAGGAGGCGACCTGGGTGGCCCAGGCATGTCTGAATGCCGAGCCAGTGGACCAACAACATCCCGTGCGGCTACCCGGACAAGCGGCGCTATTCCGAAAACGGGAAAGCCTGCAGAAGGGCGTTGTCCTTGCATCCAGTATTCTTCCAGCCTTGGAAAAATGGTCCACCAAGCTCGGTGTTTGCATGCCCGAAATAATCGCTGATTAAGGAAGCTTCAATATAGGTGGCCGTCCTGTTTTATGGATCAAAATTTAAGAGAAAAAACTTGACAAAAGATGCAGAAAATATTAGCGAAACATAACACAATGCGAAACAGCGTTTCATAATGCGAAATATAGGGCGGATTTTGTATGACTTTAAACACAGGTGTCAGGCCAAAAAATATTGTCCAGTCCATAGAAAGAGTTTCGCTTATTCTTGACACTTTGAGCGAATCTCCCCAGGGACTCAGCCTCGGCGATCTTTCGGCAAAAGTAGCTCTATCCAAAGGAACAACACACCGCCTTCTGTCCTCTCTCGCCTTTCTTGGCTATGCCCGTCAGAACGCGGCAACGAAAAATTACAGCCTCGGATTCAAACTGGTCGAACTGGGCAATCGTTTGCTCCACCAGATTGATTTCCGAATGGAGGCACGCCCTTACCTGTTGGAGTTGGCGGAAAGCGCCAAAGAAACCGTCCACCTGGTCATTCTTGATCAAAAAGAGGTGCTTTACATCGATAAGGTTGAAGCCGGAGGGCAACCACCCGGCCTGAGGATGGTTTCGATGTTGGGTTCACGCATACCAGCCCATTGCACTGCCGTGGGAAAGGTTCTGCTATCGGCTTTGCCGGAAGAGAAATTGGAAAAACTGGTTGGTGACAAAGGGCTAACCAAACAAACAGAAAAAACAATTACGGATTTCACAAAGCTTAAAACACACCTGCAACTTGTACGAACGAACGGTTACGCTTTTGACCAGGAAGAAAATGAAATCGGTATCCGCTGTGTCGCCGCTCCGATTCGTGATCAACGTGGTGAAGTGATTGCAGCCATAAGCATTTCGGGGCCGGTCAGCCGTATAAAAGTCCCCATGCTCAGAACAGAGCTAAAAAACAAGGTTACGGAGACGGCACTGCGCATTTCCAGAAAAATCGGCCATCAAAGCGTTTTGCCATAAAGGGGATGTGCAACAGATATAATCAGAACCCCGACCAACTCTTTAAGGAGGATACATTCATGGAAATCAGAAACGCTGTCCATCCAGACCATGCGGCTATTTTTGACACCGAAGAATTACGGGAACAATTTCTAATTCAAGGACTTTTTGAGCCGAACCGGTTCAAACTGTTCTATAGCTATTTCGACCGTCTGATCGTCGGCGGTGTCTGCCCGACAAGTCCGTTAACGATCGATATTGATGAGAAAATTATCGGTTCGCCCCATCTCCTGGATAGACGTGAGCTTGGGCTGATCAATGTCGGCGGCCCGGGTATTGTGGATATTGACGGAGAAAAGGTTGGCCTGGAATGTAAAGATGGTTTGTATATCGGCATGGGCGCAAGAGAGCTGGTCTTTTCCAGCAGTGATCAGGATAATCCGGCAAAATATTATTTAAATTGTGCACCGGCCCACACCAGTTATCCCAATGCAACTGTTTCTTTTAAAGATGCCGAACCCATAGAAATGGGGGATGCGGAACAAAGCAATAAAAGGACCATCCGCAAGTATATCCATCCGGATGGGATCAAAAGCTGTCAACTGGTCATGGGAATGACCACCCTGGAAACCGGATCTGTATGGAACACCATGCCGGTTCATACGCATCCAAGGCGTATGGAGGCATACTTCTATTTTGGTATGACGGAAGATCAGGTCGTCTTTCACTTTATGGGAGAACCCACGGAGACGCGCCACATCGTCGTTCGCAATGAGGAGGCCGTCCTGTCCCCCAGCTGGTCGATACATTCCGGCGCTGGTACCAGCAACTATACGTTTATCTGGGGCATGGTTGGAGAAAATCAAACCTTTACGGATATGGACGGCGTCCCCATGTCGGAACTCAAGTAGGATCGGCCGGTTTGAGAACGGTTTGAAAATATCTGAGGAATAAACTCTCAACAGCATAGGTGACATCATGATTTTGAATCAATTTAATCTGGAAGGCAAGATCGCCATCGTTACCGGCAGCAGCACGGGTCTCGGGCAGGGTATGGCCATAGGACTTGCCGAGGCGGGTGCCGACATCGCAGGTGTCTACCATCCTAACGATCCACCCGAAAACCAGGAAATTTTCGAAAAAATGGGACGGCGTTTCCATGGTATCCAGGCGGACCTTTCGCACATCTCACCCATTGGAGACATCATCGATCAAACGCTGGAAATCTTCGGAAAGATAGACATTCTGGTAAACTGTGCGGGCATCATTCGGAGGAGTCCTTCTGTAGATTTCACAGAAAAAGACTGGGATGACGTGATGAATGTTAATCTCAAGTCGTTGTTTTTTCTGTCACAAGCAGCCGCCCGACAATTTATCTCACAGGGGCATGGAGGTAAAATCATAAATATCGCCTCAATGCTCTCATTTCAGGGCGGTATCCTGGTGCCTTCCTATACGGCAAGTAAAAGTGGCGTTATGGGGCTCACGCGGTTGCTGGCATGCGAATGGGCACCCAATGGCATCAACGTGAACGCCATCGCTCCCGGCTATATGGCTACCCGGAACACGCAGCCGATTCAGGATGATCCTGTAAGAAACCAGCAGATTCTTGAACGAATACCCGCCGGAAAATGGGGTAAACCCGAAGATTTGAAAGGCCCTGTCGTGTTCCTTGCCTCTGATGCTTCCAATTATATCAACGGATATACGATAGCAGTAGATGGCGGGTGGCTCGCCCGCTGAAAGAGGTTTTATTTAAAGGACGGATGTAGGTTTTTTGCTGAGGTAATCGATTGAAAGCGGCTGTATTAACAAACGATATGGAGATGGTTTTCAAGGATGTCCCGTCTCCAGATCCCGGCATCGACCAAGTTCTGGTGCGCGTGGAATGGTCCAGCATTTGTGGCACGGATCTGCACATCTATTTAGGGGAATTTAAAGACCGGGTAACTTATCCCAGAATTCTGGGGCATGAGTTTTGCGGTGTGGTTGAATCGGTAGGAAAAGACGTCACAAGTGTTTTCCCGGGTGACCGGGTGACCGTGGATCCGATTATCTGGTGCAACCGGTGTCCGGCCTGTTTAAACGGGCAAAATAATGTCTGCAACCATCTAAAGCTCCTGGGAGTGGAATATGACGGCGGGTTTGCCGAATATGCCGTTGCCGGTGCGGACAAAGTCTACAAGGTGCCGGATGCTGTTTCCATGCGGGACGCAGCCCTGGTCGAGCTCTACAGCCTCGGTGTCCATTCGGCCCGCAAGGCCATGGTCGAGCCCGGTGATCGGGTTGTCATTCTGGGGGCCGGCCGGCTGGGGCTGGCAGTTCTGGAGGTCATCAAACAAACGTCAGCCGCCTGGGTATGTGCGGTGGATGTTTTCGACAACCGCCTGCAGATTGCCCGAAAAATGGGGGCGGAGTTTACCATCAATTCGGCGGCCGACGACCCAGTGGAAGCCATCCTCTCTCAAACCGGTGGTCTCGGGGTGGATCGTGTCATTGAATGTGTGGGAACCTATGTTGAGATCGCGGGGCAAACCGGGCCCGTACAGCAGGCCGTTAAAATCGCCCGCAGTGGTGGACGCATTGTGGTGATGGGCCTCGGATCCCAGCTTACGCCGGTTTTCTGGAAAGAAGCCGTATTGAAGGAACTCCAGATTGTCGGCTCCAGAGTGACCCTTGGGGATTATCCGCGGGCGCTGCGATTAATGGCCTTACAAAAGTTTCATCCCGATCTGTTGATATCTGATGTGGTCGAACTGAATGAGCTCGACAAGGCCTTCCATCTGCTGGAGAAAAAACCGGATCAATACATAAAAATTCTTGTTAAAAACCGATAAAAGGAAAAGTTTATGAACCCAATTCTGGACCAATTTGAAAAAATGCGGGTCATCCCCGTCGTCGCCATTGAAAATGCCCGGGATGCTGTCCAGTTGGCGGACGCCTTGATTGAAGGAGGACTCCCGTGTGCTGAAATCACCTTCAGAACCGCGGCCGCCATTGATGCCATGCGCATCATGGCCCAGCGGGGAGACATCCTTGTCGGGGCCGGCACGGTGCTAAAAGTCGATCAGGTCAAGGCCGCTGTGGATGCGGGGGCACAGTTTATGGTGTCGCCGGGTTTTAATCCCAAGGTAGTGGGCTACTGTGTCGAAAACAACATCGCCATAACACCGGGTATCTGTACTCCCTCGGACATCGAGGCGGCCCTGGAATTCGGAGTTGAGGTCTTAAAATTTTTTCCAGCCGGAGCTTTCGGTGGAATAAAAACACTCAAAGCCATGAGCGGCCCGTATACAACGGTCAAATTTGTACCCACCGGCGGAGTCAACCCAGGTAATTTATTAGAATATCTACAATTTCCAAAGGTCCTGGCATGTGGTGGCACCTGGGTAGCCAAAACGGCTTTAATCTCCGAAGGCAAGTTCGATACAATTGTTCAAAACGCAAGGGAAGCCGTCGAGATCGTGAATAAGTTACCGTCAGCCAACTCATGAAAGCAACGGCGCCTGTGTTGTGCTGCAACCGTACGGCAACCCAAATTTGCCGGATTGATAGTAAACCAACGTACGAAATGTGAGGAAAAAAATGGCCATTCTCGATATTAAGCCGGGGGGCAGTTGCCGGTACGATCTGATCTCATTGGGCGAAGTTATGCTGCGGTTTGATCCTGGAGAAGGACGGGTTCACACGACACGATCTTTTCGCGTCTGGGAAGGCGGCGGAGAATACAATGTGGCGCGTGGCCTGCGTCGCTGTTTTGGAATGCGCACCGCAATTG
>CAZKYZ010000098.1:0-11134 GCA_964557055.1 uncultured Desulfobacterales bacterium | reverse complement strand
GTCCGACTCCGCTCACCTTTGCCGAAAACCTGACAAACCGCTTCGCCGGAGCCCGTATCTATATCAAGCGGGAGGATTTGAATCACACCGGTGCCCACAAAGCCAACAATGTCATGGGCCAGGGCCTTCTGGTCCGGCGCATGGGCAAAACCCGGGTGATAGCCGAAACCGGGGCAGGCCAGCACGGGGTGGCCACCGCGACCATGGCGGCTCGTTTCGGGTTCGACTGTACGATCTATATGGGTGAAGTCGATGTGGAAAGGCAGCGGCCAAACGTTTTCTGGATGGAGCGCCTTGGTGCCACTGTCGTGCCGGTTACCGAGGGAACCCGCATTCTGAAAGACGCCATCAACGAAGCCTTTCGCGACTGGGTATCCAATATGGACAACACCCACTATGTCCTCGGAACCGCCTGCGGGCCACACCCCTTTCCGGAGATGGTTACCTATTTCCAGTCCATTATCGGTCAGGAAGCCCGGCAACAGATTCAGAAAACCGCAGGTCGTCTGCCTTCCCGGGTTTACGCTTGTGTTGGCGGCGGTTCCAATGCCATGGGGATTTTCAGCGGGTTTTTGGATGACAAAGATGTGGAACTGGTGGGGGTCGAGGCCGCCGGCAGAGGACTGGAATCCGGTCAACACGCTTCGCGGCTCTGTTCCACAGATGCCAGTGTGGGGGTTGCCCAGGGGTACAAGACCTATTTTCTGCAGGACGATGACGGCCAGATGAAAGAGACCCACAGCATTGCCGCCGGTCTCGACTATGTGGGGGTATCCCCCATTCTGTCGCACCTGAAGGAAACCGGAAGGGTAAGGTTTGAAGCCGCTACGGACAAAGAGGTTGTGGACGCCATGTCACTTACCATCCGGAAAGAAGGCGTGATTCCGGCCCTGGAGTCGGCCCATGCCTTTGTACAGGCTTTCAAGGAAGCGCCTCAGCTGTCCCGGGAAGAAAGCATCATAATCAACCAGTCGGGCAGGGGAGACAAGGACATATTTACGGTGGCCGATGCCTTCGACGATCCCAAGTGGAAACAATTCATTATCAAAAAGGCGGAACAATACAATGCTTGAGACCTATATTCGCGAACAGCTGACGCGCAAAAACATCCTGCTCATGACCCATATCGTCATCGGCTACCCGACTTTGGAGGATTCCCTGCGGATCGTCGAAACCATGGTTGCTGCCGGGGTCGACATGATGGAGTTGCAGATACCGTTTTCGGAACCGATTGCCGACGGGCCGGTTATTTTACACGCCAACCAGCTTTCCCTGGCCGGTGGAATCACCGTACAGCAGTGTACCGAATTTGCCGGCGACGTTGCCCGTCAGTTTGACATTCCGTTTTTGTTCATGAGTTATTACAATATCCTTTACCGGTACGGTGAAGATCGTTTTGCCGCCATGATGGCCAAAAAGCGGTTAAAGGGCGCCATCGTTCCCGACCTGCCGCCGGAAGAAGGGCAGTCTTACGTCGCCGCCATGGACAGCCATTCCCTGGCACCGATTTTTATCTATTCCCCCAATACCAGCGAAGCGCGCATGCGCACCATCGACGAATACAGCAGGGGGTTTATCTACTGCGTGGCTCGTAAAGGGGTCACCGGCAAACAGACCTCCTTCAGCGACGACCTGGACCGCTACCTGCAGCGCTGCCGCAATGCCACGGATCTGCCCCTGGCACTGGGTTTCGGTGTTCAGAACAAGGCCGATGTCGATTTTTTATCGGGAAAGGTGGACATTGCCGTTATCGGCACCCAGACCATCCGGCTGGTAGATGAAAAAGGGGTGGGGGCCGTGGGGGACTTTATCGCCGGCTTGCGCTAATATTGCAGTCGTTGTATATCCAAAAACATGATCAGAGGAGATTTTGCCCAGGCGGCTCGTTTTATCGAACGCCTCGACCCGGAAGAGCGCAAGGCCCTGGGGAAGATATGCGCTGACATCCAGGCAACCCAATATACGTTTTTGGATGCCGCCGCCAAGGAAATGGCTGCGTGTTACAGTGGCTGTCAGGGGCTCTGCTGCCGCAATATAAATCTCGACGCCGTTATCACCGAAACGGATTGTGTTTACATCCGGGTCATCGCACCCGCCATGGGGGAGGTGATCGAAGACTGCCTGCGCCGGGAAACCATGTTTTCGGCGGACTGCATCTTTTTAAAAAATGGGCAGGGGCCCTGTATCTTCCCTGCCGCATCCAGACCCAAAGTCTGCCTCAACACTTTCTGCAAGGATACAACCCCCATCCGGCGTGAGATGCGCCTGCTCTCCTCCCGGTTCGGGCGCCTGTCACGCTTTGTGATAATGTGCAAAACAAGGCATTTTTTTCGGAAAATCAGGCATTGTTTCATCAATACAAAGCAATAAAAATTACGGAAATTTGCTCATTACGCTTGCGATTTACGCCTCTTTGTTGTAGCATTCTATCAATTGTCGAATCACTTTTGCCACCTGAAATCCCTGTTTCCTACTTCAACACCCTGAATCGAACCGGACAACGCCATATCAAACGGGCTTATCCGTCAACAGAAAAACATGCAAACGACGAACAAAACGTAACGGAGGTGGGTAATGGTTATGCTTTTGAAAACCATCAAACTGGCATCCATGGTGTTGATCTGCGCCGCCTGCTGTCCCTTTGTCTTGGCTGATACGGAAGGAACAGCACCCGGTCGTGAACTGGCAAAGCAGGCCACAAAAGACAAGCACATGTGGATTACGACGGATCATTCCAAACACGAAGTGCTAAAAATGGAATTCCAGTCCGGTCCGGAAGTTACCAAAGCATGCCTTTCCTGTCATTCCGAGGCGGCTTCCCAGTTCCACAAAACCATCCATTGGACCTGGCTCGATCCGGCCACCGCGGAGAGCCGGGTGCTGGGCAAGGGCGGGCTGTCCATTAACAACTTCTGAGTGAATATCAAAAGCAACGAGGCTCGTTGCACATCCTGTCATGCCGGATATGGCTGGAAAGGAGATGACTTTGATTTCAGCGACCAGACCAAAGTCGATTGTCTGGTTTGCCACGAACAGACCGGGACCTATAAAAAATTTCCGGCAGGTGCCGGCAACCCCGCACCGAAGACCATGGTCTTCAAGGGCAACGGGAAAACATACCATCCACCTGACTGGAACAAAGTCGCCCAGAGCGTGGGAAGACCCACCCGCAAGAACTGCGGCACCTGCCATTTTTTCGGTGGCGGCGGTGACGGCGTCAAGCATGGCGACCTGGATTCATCCCTGATAAAGCCCAACAAAACCCTCGATGTTCACATGGGGACGGACGGCCAGAATTTCGACTGCATCCGCTGCCACTCCACCAAACTCCACAACATTGCCGGTCGGGTATACACGACACCGGCTGCCGAACATCGCAAGAGTCTGATCGAAGACGATCTGGCCTCCAAGATTACCTGTGAGTCGTGCCATAGCCGATCCCCCCATAAGGCAGATGCCAAAGCCAACGACCATACCGATAAAGTAGCATGCCAGAGCTGCCACATACCGGCGTTTGCCCGTGTCAACCCCACCAAAATGTGGTGGGACTGGTCAACGGCGGGGAAGAAGAAAAACAACAAGCCGTATGCAGAAAAAGGAGAATTTGGAAAACCGAAGTACGATACAAAAAAAGGCGATTTTGTCTGGGCCAAAAATGTCGTGCCGCGCTACTTCTGGTTCAACGGGTCCATTGAGCACCATACTGTCAAGGATACGATCGATCCAAGCGGTCCAGTACAGATTAACCGGCCGGTGGGCCATAAAGATGATCCCAATTCGCGTATATTCCCATTCAAGGTCCACAGCGGGAAGATACCATACGACAAGATCAATAAAAACCTGGTCATTCCGCACCTGTTCCCCGAGGGAAAAGACGACGAGGACGCCTACTGGAAAGGATACGACTGGAACAAGGCCATCGCCTTCGGCATGAAGTACGTCGGTTTGCCGTACTCCGGCGAGTATGATTTTGTCGAAACCGAATACGTCTTTCCCTCCACCCACATGGTGGCTCCCAAAGAAAACGTCGTAGCCTGTACGGAATGCCATATACGCGCAGAAGGGAGGTTGGCCGATCTTTCCGGATTATACATGCCCGGTCGCGATAGCTTTCGGGTGTTGGACACCATTGGCTGGATATTGGTATTGGGTTCGCTCGCGGGAGTTGTGCTGCACGGTCTGACCCGCATGTTTACCGCCAACGACAGAAAGAAAGGCTGAATCATGACGGATAAAAAAATGGTCAACATTTACCTGTATTCAAGATATGAGCGCTTCTGGCATTGGCTGCAGAGCACCTTGATTATTGTATTGCTGATCACCGGATTTGAAGTGCATGGCACCTTCAGCCTGTTCGGTTTTCGGCCGTCCGTCGATGTCCACAATTTTCTCGGGCTAACCTGGCTGATCCTGTTTGCCTTTTTCGTTTTCTGGCTTTTTACCACCGGTGAATTCAAACAGTATATACCGACCACGCGCAAGATGCTGTCCGTGGTGCGCTACTACAGCTATGGGATCTTCCGGGGAGAGACCCATCCGGTTCCCAAAAGAAGGGACGCCAAGCACAACCCCCTGCAACGGCTGGTGTATCTGTCCCTGGCGGCACTGTTGCTTCCCGTCCAGATGGCATCCGGATTTCTTTACTGGGGGTATAACTCCTGGCAGGCGTGGGGATTGGAATGGCTGTCACTACCGATTATTGCCGTTGTTCACACAGCAGGCGCTTTCGCGATTTTAAGCTTCCTGGTGGTGCACTTCTACATGATCACCACCGGCCACAACGTTTCTACCCACACCAAGGCAATGATCACCGGATGGGAGGAGGTGCAGGAGGGCACCGAGATCGAGGAATGGGAAGAGAAGAAACGGAAAGAGTCCCAACCGGCCGTTTAAAGGCAATGTATAGCAAAGATTTTCCTGTCGACTCCTCCAAGACAGGGAACTTGTCATCAGTCGTACGTCTATGAGACGTTTGGTTTTATTGTAAAAAGAATTATAAAGGCAGCCCCAACCGTACCACACCGTCAACGTTGAGGGTCGCCACCCCCCAGTTTTTTTCCACCCGCCCGGTGAGCAGGTACGGGCGCCCGCGGTCGATCATGTGGCAGAAACGGTGGTACGTTTTTGGGAAAAAGGTGGTTTCCACGATTCCGGTTTCATCCTCGAAAGTCAGAAATTCCATGGGTTCGCCGGTTTTGGTGCTCACCACCTTGCCGGTAACCAGCCAGCCGGCCATGCGGATGCGTTTGCCGGTAAATTCAGAGAGGCGTGCCGCCGGAAGAACCTCCTGCCTGTTTAACTGATCCCGGTAGAGGGCCATGGGGTGGTGGGCACAGAGAAACCCGAGGACGGCAAATTCCCGGCGCAGCCTTTCGATGGGATTGTCCGGGGGAAACCGGGGCGGAGGCGGTCCAGCATCACCGTTGACGGAACGAAACAGCCCTCCGGCAGATTGTTTTGCCTGTTTGCGCCATTGGGCCAGCTGCCACAAAAGAGAAGGTCTGCTTTTTTGGCTGTTGAGGCAGTCCAGGGCGCCGCACAGGATTAGGGCCCTGGCCTCATCCTCGTCGGGGCGTACCCGGGTCATAAAATCGATAAATGAATCGTAGGGGCGGGATTGTTCCGCGACAATGCGGTCCCGGGTGGTTTTTCCCAGCCCCTTCACGGAAAGAAAGCCGACCCGCATGGTTTGGCCGGCACCCCGCCAGGCAACGCGGCTGTGGTTGATGTCCGGCGGTAGAACAGACAGTCCCATCCGGCGAGCTTCCGACACATAGGCGAAGGTGCTGTAAAACCCGCCCTGGTTGCTGATCACGGCGGACATGAATTCAGCCGGGTGGTGCGCTTTGAGGTAGGCGGCCTGGAAAGAGACCCGGGCGTAGGAAGCGCTGTGGGGTTTGCAGAACGAGTACCCGCAGAAACTCATCATCATATTCCAGACGGTGGCAATGGCCGCGTCGGAAACCCCGCGGGGGCGGGCACCGCTGATGAAGCGGTCGCGGAAGTCCCGCATCTCGTGTTCCCGATCTTTTTTAGAGAGGATTTTGCGCAGGCCGTCGGCTTCCGCGTCCGAGAATCCGGCCAGGGCAACGGCCGCCCGCGAGACGTCTTCCTGGTAGACCATGATGCCGTACGTTTCATTGAGCACATCGGCCAGGCGGGGATGCACCGGGTCCCAGGCACCGCCGTGGAGGCGGCGGATGTATTCCTGGATGAATTCGTTGGCCGCCGGCCGGATGATGCTGCTGTGGATGACGAGGTGCTCGAAATCGCCCACCCCGGTTTTCTGCTGCAGCAGACGCATGGCCGGACTTTCGATATAGAAACAGCCCATGGTCTGTCCGGCGGCGACGGACCGCTGCGTGGCAGGGTCGTCTTCGGGTTCCCAGGCGGGTTCGTCGAAGGGTATCCCGTTGGCCTGCACATTGGCCATGGCATCACGGATGACGCCCAGGCTGCGGTTTCCCAAAAGATCGATTTTGACGAGGCCGGCCTCCTCGGCGCTGTCCTTTTCCCACTGAATGATGGGCACCCCCTTGGGTGCTTTTTCCACGGGGACGTATTCCCGTATGGGCCGCGGGGTAATGACCACGCCCCCGGGGTGCACCGAGAGGTAGCGCGGAATCCCCACCAGCCGCCGGGACAGTTCCAGAATTTCCGGCCAGGGCGGCGGCAGCTGCAGGTCCTTCGATTCGGGCCGCTGCTGCAGGCGGTCGGGATCGAGCTGGTCGCCGGGATCCGCATCCCAGTAGAAACGCGGCAGTTTGCGTGCCACGCGGCCGGTTTCACCTTCGGTGAGACCGTACACCTTGGCAGTTTCCCGGACGGCCATGCGCGGCTTGAAGCAGACGTGGTTGCATACCATGGCGGCGTGATCGTCGTGTTCCCGGAGGACCGTTTTCAGGACGGCATCCCGCTCGTCCCAGGCAAAATCCACATCAATGTCCGGCGGATCGCTGCGGCCCGGGTTGAGGAACCGCCCGAAGTAGAGGTTGTGCTTCACCGGGCAGACGTTGGTGATGCCGAGGGAGTAGGCCACCAGGGAAGCGGCTCCGGAGCCCCGCCCGCAGGTGCGGGGGCTGTTTTGAACGATATCGCGGACAATGAGGAAGTAGGCGGAAAAGTTCATATCGGCGATGATGGCCAATTCCTGTTCCAGGCGGTCCACCACCGGCTCGGGGAGTTCTGTTCCGTAGCGGCGTTTCGCTCCTTCATAGGCGGCTTTGCGCAGGGCACGATCCGGGTCGTCGCTGTTGTGCAGGGGGGGCATGACAATCCCGAATTCCGGCCCACAGAACGATATGTCTGCGGCAATGATGCTGGTGGCGTGAACCGCTTTCGGACAGATGGCAAAACGCTGCGCATAGGTGTCCGGAGAAGCCAGCCAGGCATCGTCAGGGGCGCAGTCTCCGGGTTCCAGCCGGGTAACGGTGGTGTTGCAGTCAATGGCGCGCAGGAGGTGGTGGATGGTTATGTCTTTGGGGTTCAGGAAAAAGCTGTCCGGCGTAGCGGCTATGGCGATTCCCAAATCAGCGGCGGTTTTACGGATGGGGTGGCTGGCCGGAAGCGGACGGCGCGGTATGGCGGCTGCAACGGAAATATTCGCCTGGTGAAGGATCGTCATCAGGTTCGGACAGCCGGTGAGTATAAACAGATCACGGCCGTGTTCCGCCAGGGCGGCGTTTAGGTCGAAGCCGGTATCCAGATGGCGGCGGGTGATCAGGCGGCAGAGCTGGGAATAGCCCCGGTCGTTTTTTACCAGGCAGACGGCCCGCCGGGAGCGTTTCCCCGGATCCGTCAGCTCGGCCCCGATGATGGGGCGGATTCCCGTCTGACGGCAGGCCCGCAGAAACGGCCAGAGACCGTACAGGTTGTCCGTGTCCGTGAGCGCCAGCTGCCGGTATCCCATTCGGCGGGCGGCCCGGCAGATTTCCAGTGGTGATGCCGTTCCCCACATGAGGGAATAAAAAGAGTGTACGGTGAGGGGGATCATGCGTACACCGTGTACTTCAGATTTCGGGAAGAGGGTTTTATATACATGCTTTTATGGTCATCACAAAGAAAAGGGTTCCAGGGTCCAAGGGTTCCGGGGTTCGGGTACGGACAGAACAACGGGAAAATGGGTCTTGTTTTTTTGAGGTGTCCGATTTTTACTCGATTCCTTGAATCCTCGAATCTCTGGCCCCTTCTTTTTATGCGGCCCGTGTTGTCCGGGTGCGGCCCACGAAAACGGATTGATCGCCGAAACGGCTGCGGACGCGGTCCAGGGTATCCATCAGCCGGGTTTCTTTTTCGGCTGTCTGGCGATCGCCGGCAAAGAGCGCCTGCTGTGCCGGCGGAAATACCAGGCGGTGACAGGCCAGATCGATCGCACGGATGCGGGTGCGCCGCTTCCAGGCTGTCTGGAGGGCTGTGCAGGCATATCGGAAAAGGGTCGGGTCGCCGGACGCCGCCGGGCGGACGGCAACCCGCCCGAATCGGCGGACACCGTCGGAATAGGTGAGGGTGATACCGATAATCCGGGCGGCCATCCTCCGGCTGCGCAGTTTTTGGCCAGCCTGTTCCACCAGGCGGTACAAACACCCCTGCACGACGGCCGGATCGTTGGTGTCGTTTCCCAATTCGAGGGAAAATCGTATGGCCGGAGGCGTTTTGCCCGGCGGCAGGACCGGCGAAGGATCGATGCCGCGCAGGGATTCGTAAATGATCCCGGCATGTGTTCCGAAAGGTACTTCCAGCTGGGAACGATTCAGTTCGAGGGCCTGGAAAACACGGGTAATGTTAAACTCACGCAATGCCTGCAGGTCACTTGATTCGAGGCCCGGCAGCAGGTCAAGGGATAAGGGCGCCAAAAAGGACATCTCCTCCCCCGGATGGACAATGTATTCCCCCTGCGGTTTCACCAGTCGGGAGGCTACTTTGGCCACCAGTTTGTTGGGCGCCAGTGACCAGATGGGGGCCAGGCCCATCTGCGAACGGATCGATTTCCCCAGGCGCCAGGCGACGTCGGAAGGGGGGCCATGCAGACGGCTGGTGCCGGAGATGTCCAGAAAGAGATGACCATCCCCGCTGCCGGGCTCCACCAGCGGCGTGTAGGGCAGGGCCTGGCGTAACAGGTCAATCATGGCCCTTTCGTAACGGCCCGGGTGCGGCGGCAGAATCCGCGCGTCCCGACAGATGCGGGCGGCCTGTCGCAGGAGCATGTGTTTGCGCACACCGGCCTGATAGGCCTCTTCACTCATGTCGTAAACCGCCGAACGGGGCGCCCCGTCCGGGGCAACGATCACCGGCCGGCCTTTCAGGCGGCAGTCTACTTCCCGCTCTACGGCGACAGCAAAGTCGGCCACGTTGATATGGATGATGGAACGGTTCATTAGTGGGACAATGTTGTCTTGCCGCACGGCTTCTCAATCCTGGCGGCATTCTCCGGAAAACAGACGTTCAGCTTGCGGTGCTTCATGAGCCGGATGAGCTGCTGGGCGTTGCCGGGCGCCTGGGCACGGACATGGTTGTTGAAAAAGATGACACCGGCAGCGGACCGGGCGGCCATGGCTTCGATTCTCTCCTCCACCCATTCCTCCAGTTCCATGTCGGTGTAGTCATAGTCGAACTGCTGCTGCATGCTGCCCGATCGCCATCCCCGTGTGTTGCGGCCGTGGAAACGAATGTAGAACAGATCGGGGTTGGTAACGACATCGAGTTTCGGAAACAGACCGGGGAGTTCCGGCTCATCGACGGCCACGAGCGTCACCCGGCGGCTTTCCAGTTCGGTGAATACGCGGTCCATAGCCCATGAACGGTGGCGAAACTCCACGGCCAGGGGCAGGCCGGACAGTTCATCCAGGATCGCGCCCAACTGGCTGCGGTTTTTAATACTGCGGTCGAACGCGGGTGGAAACTGGATCAGGATGGCCGCCAGCCGGGCACCCTGAAGCAGCGGTGCAATTCCGGCGCGATAGGCGCCTGCCTGTCGACGCCACTGTTTGGCATCGATTTCATGTGTCAGGGTGCGGGTCAGCTTTGCGGCAAACCGGAACCCTTCCGGAACCCGTCTGTGCATCCGGTCAAGCGTCTCTTCCCGGGGCATCTGATACCAGGTGTAGTTCAGCTCCGTTACGCCGAATATCCGTGCGTACACGGCAAGCATATCGCCCGATCTTGTCCCCGGCGGATAGAATCCGGCGGTTGTCCATTCCGCATAGGAGTATCCGCTGGTACCCACCATAATTCGGCAGGTAACGGGGCGGTGCTGGTTGCGTGTGGCCTGGTCTGGTTTTGTCATGTCATTCTCCGTGGTCGATGCCTCCCGGGCCGCGGTGGATGCCGATTACTTTGCCCTGGATCAGGATTTCGTCGAAGCCGTATTGCATGACCGGGTAGTCCGGGTTTTCGGGACGCAGCTGGATAGTGGTATTCCGTAGAAAAAACCGCTTTACGGTGGCTTCTTCGCCGTGGAGCAGGGCAACGACGATTTCCCCGTCGCGGGCAAACTGGCGGGGCTCACAGATGGCCAGGTCGCCGTTCAACATTCCCGCGCCGTTCATGGAGTCGCCCTGAATTTTTAACGCAAAAATGTTTGTGGATCGGAATACGGCCGCATCCACAACAATGCTGCCGGCCCATTCTTCCTGGGCGTACATGGGCAACCCGGCGGCAACCTGACCGATAACGGGGACCTCACGCCAGCGTTGCGGGGCGATGGCATCCATGGCCGGGTTGAGCAGGTAGAGGGTTCGACTGTAGCGGCCCTCCCTGCGGACATATCCTTTTTCTTCAAGGAGCTGGAGGGTCTGCGCAACGGCGGCATGGCTGACGTCCAGGTCGGCTGCTGCCTGCCGAAGACTTGGAGGCACCCCCGTAGTGGTGATCTTGCCCTGGAAATATTCGAGCAGCCGTTTTTGCCGGGGCGTGAGTTCTTGTCGCATAAGACTTTTTTCCTCTGTTGAATACGGTTTCAGATTTGTCTGGCCGATTGTATTGGCTTCAAATGTAAATGTCAATGTAAATGTCAATGTAAATGTTCCCGGGACAGGCAGCAGCAAAAGGCATTCCCCGCATGTTTCCGGAATGTTTTTCAGCGATCCTTGAAAAATACATGAAAGCAATGTGTTACAATACATTCAAAAATTGTTTT
>CAZKYZ010000097.1:0-11140 GCA_964557055.1 uncultured Desulfobacterales bacterium | reverse complement strand
AGTGGTTGTAGACAAAAACGTTCGAAGGGCGGAACGCTTTTGTACAACCGCTTTAGAACAGATACGGCTTCTCCCTCGGCGCCGCGGCTCTGAAGCTCTCCAACTTTTGCAACGTTAGGATTCATTTAAATCGATTTTTAGTTTTTGAAAAAATGTTTGTCCATTTGACCAATATTTCCCAATCACAACCACTACAGATACGATTATAGAAGACCGCCCCTGCCGTTTATGCTGTTTAGAACGTAAACCCTGAATTTTTATCCTTTAGAAAGTTTGGAAAATCAAATCATGAAAAATTTAATGAAACCGGAGAACGAAGCAGAAGCAAATATAATCAAATCGATTTTAGAGGAACATGGAATATATGCAGAAATAAGATCATTTCATGATACTGCATATGATGGCCTTTTCCAGCTTCAATATGGTTGGGGCGTAATTCGGGTTTCTGAGACAGACTTTCCAGAAGCACAAAAAATAGTTGAAGAATGGATTAATGCATCTCCCGGAAAACTTCCATGGAAAAACAAGGATTAGAAACACAGCAGGTCTTCATTCTTCACTAATGGCAGAGATCTATGATAGTGCAAGCTCTGCAATTATCGCCCAACAAAGAAAGCTGATTTAGATAAGGCCCTCGCATATGAAGTACTGATCGGAACAGGTTTTATGAATTGTTGAAAGTTGTGACCCCTGCTTTCCACTTGGCGTGGTGCACTTGTAACTTGAATCTACCCTTTCAAAAGGGTTTGGGCAACATTATTAAACAACGCCCCGGTCACGAATTTTAGCGGGAATAAAACAATCCGTTTTGAATTTGCGGCGGATGACCCAGAATGTCCTTAACGTTTTGATGCTTCTGGGTATATTAATTATTCGTATGCCAATTACCGGGAGTCAATAACGGTCCGGGCAACAGCTTGCTACGACCTGACCTTTTCTTTCATTTTTTTCCTGTTGCAGGAATGCCGTTCCCCTGTTAGACTATTTTTTTTGGTATAGAGGCTCGATTGCAGCAGGTGAATAAAGCGTTTTTTTTCGGGATTAAAAAAACAGGGTCTTGACCCATATTCCGGGTATTGCTTTTCGGCCACAATAACAAGCAGCGTTATTTCACACAACGGCGACTAGAATTTTCCCAAATCAAAAAATGCCCCAGTCAATTTCTCCGATGCATGGCACCTCGCTAATCCACCATGATTGTACAAGGAACATACCGCAATGATCCGATCGTCATTGTTTTTTGCAGTTCTCATCGGAGGACTGAGTGTGCTGCTTTGGGCCCTGTTCAACCAGCCCGGCCAGTTGCCTTCCTGGCCAAATCGTATCGATGGTTTTGCTTTCAACCCCATGCGAATCCATAATGACCCCGCAAAAAATGATTATCCCACTATCGATGAGATCGACAGCGATCTGGCCTTGCTGGCAGGTTCCGTCGATTCGGTCAGAACCTATTCCGTATCAAACTCCCTGGAGGCGGTTCCCGGATTGGCCCGTAAACATGGCCTCAATGTTGCCCTGGGAGCATGGATAGGCACCAATCCGGAAATCAACGCAAAGGAGTTGAAACAGCTTTTTCACGTCTATAGCCCTAACATCCGCAATGTGGTCCGAATTATCGTGGGCAATGAAGCGCTGCTCCGCGAGGACGTAACCGTAAACCAGTTGATCGGTTATCTGGATCACGTACATAAATCGATCAGCGCCCCTGTCAGCACCTCTGAACCCTGGCATATCTGGCTCAAATATCCTCAGCTTGCAAAACACGTCGATTACATCGCAGTGCATATCCTGCCGTATTGGTAAGGCGTCCATGTGGATTACGCGATAACGTTCACCAAACAGCGCATGGAGATGTTAAAGGCCGCCTTTCCGGATAAACCCATCGTCATAACCGAGATCGGTTGGCCCAGCCGTGGCCCCACCCGGAAAGCCGCCAAGGCATCACCCGCCAACCAGGCTAGATTTATACGCAATTTTCTCACCACAGCCCAACAGGAAAACTATACGTACTATATTCTAGAAGCTTTTGACCAGGTCTGGAAGCGAGATCTGGAAGGAGAAGTAGGTACTGCCTGGGGCGTTTATAACGCTGATCGCGTCGCAAAATTTCCCCATGTCGAGCCCGTGGTCCGAATTCCGAAATGGCGCACGCTGGCAGGTATTTGTACCGCTCTAGCCCTTATTCTGGTAGCGCTTATGTTGCGTGACAGCCAGGGGCTCAACTATAAAGGGCGGGGCTTCCTCACGGTGCTGGCCTATGCGGTAGTGACCGTGACGGTCTGGATTGTCTATGAACATACCCAACGCTATCTCACCCTGGAGACGTTGATTATCGGCATATTGATGACCCTCTCCGCAATAGGCATCAGCGTGGTGCTGCTGGCGGAAGCTCACGAATGGGCGGAGGCCTTATGGCTGCGCGAGCTGCGGCGATCCACCGCCAGACCGATCAAAAATGGCTATCATCCCAAGGTTTCCATTCATGTGCCTGCATACAACGAACCGCCGGAGATGCTCAAGCAGACGCTGGATGCACTGGCAGGTATGACCTACCCGGATTTTGAAGTACTGGTCATCGACAACAACACCAGGGACCCGAAAATCTGGGAGCCAGTTGAGCGTTATTGCCGAGAACTGGGCAGCCGTTTCCGTTTTTTTCACGTCGATCCCATGGCAGGATTCAAGGCAGGTGCGCTCAATTTTGCCATGCAGAAAACCTCGGCCGATGCCGAGATCATCGCCGTCATCGACAGTGACTACAAGGTAACCATGGACTGGCTCGACGACCTTGTACCGTTATTTGAACGGCCCGAAGTTGCCATTGTCCAGGCGCCACAGGACTATTGCGATGGTGATCAATCGGCTTTCAAGACCATGATTAACGCTGAATACCAGGGGTTTTTCCATATCGGCATGGTAACCCGAAATGAACGCAATGCCATTATCCAACATGGCACCATGACCATGGTTCGTCGCCGCGTCCTGCAGGAGGTTAAAGGGTGGGCGGAATGGTGCATCACCGAAGACGCCGAACTGGGATTGCGCATTTTTGAAAACGGCTATGAGGCCGTCTATGTGGCACGCAGCTACGGCCAGGGCTTGATGCCGGACAATTTTCTCGATTTCAAGAAACAGCGTTTCCGCTGGGCATACGGTTCCGTGCTTATCATGCGCCATCACCTGTCCCGTTTGCTGGGGCTGAAAAAAACCGGCCTGAGCCGTGGTCAGCGCTACCATTTTCTGGCCGGCTGGCTGCCGTGGCTGGCGGATGGGGTCAACCTTCTTTTTAACCTGGGAGCGCTCACCTGGGTTGTACTGATGGTCCTGTGGCCTGCCCGGTTCAGTCCTCCCGAAACACTGTTCTCACTGATGCCGCTTGCCTTTTTCAGTTTTAAACTGTTAAAAATACTGGTGCTCTATCGCTGGCGCGTCATGGCCGGATACCGCCAATGCCTGGCCGCGGGATTGGCCGGGATCGGGCTTTCCCATACCATCGGTCGTGCCATACTGGCCGGTTTTTTAACTCACAGCATTGGTTTTTTCAGAACACCGAAAATGACTTCCTCCAACCGGATCCTCCGGGCGATCGCCGCCTGTCGGGAGGAGCTGTTATTCGCCATCGCCCTGCTATCCGGCGCATATGCCCTTGGTATGGCCCACGATACCAGCATGCTGGATCTCCGCATGTGGCGGCTGATAATCATCGTTCAGTCAACACCGTTTCTGGCCGCAATTCTGGTATCATTTTTGAGCGCCATGCCATGGCTGCCGGCAGGTCTTATCGGGACAATGCGTCCTATCAATCGTGACAGGGAAGCACAAAAATCAAAAGACCGATAAAGTCCCGGGATCTTTTCCGGTCACGGAAGTGTGCTTTCCAGGCTGAACCGGGTGGCAGTGAAAAGATCATCCCGCAGGATCGTCAGTTGCCTGGTACTTTCCAGAATTTTTTGACAGCGGACATCAGCGGCAGCCTCTTCCTGTTTGCACATAACAGGCTCTTCCTTGTCCGGCAAAAACAGGGCCAGGCCGGCCAGCGGTCGAACGGACTGAAGGTCGGGATGAGCGGCAATATGCAGAAAACCCTCATTTTTATCTCCCAACAGATGAAGCAAATACTCCGGCAGTTGGTACATAGGCAGGCTGCCGGCTTTCACCGGTCCCTTTTCCCCGTTTATTATAATCAATGGCACAGTAACGTAGGCTTTAAACATTTCGGCGTCGAAACCAGCGCGGTTAACAGGGAAAAGGCCCTGCTGCACAAAGTTGTCGTGGTTGGCCCCCAAAAAAGGCAGATGATCACCGAACATAACGACCAGTGCTTCCGGGTCCTTTGTTCGCAGCATTTCAACAAAATCCATCAGCTCACGGCTTTTGTAATGCATCTGATTGACGTAGGCCCTCAGCATCTTTTTGTCCACCCCGACATCGATTACCTCCGGACGTGACGCTGACAAGGGATAGTCAAGATGGCCGAAAAAGGTTACGATATAGATTAGTTCGGGCTGCCCGCTGTCTGGTATTTCCTGCAGTTTTTTCCATACCTGACGGTACAGGGACTTATCGCTGAGAAAATCGCGGTTCATGTCATCCATTTCGAAATCATTCTGCGACCAGTATTCATTAAAACCGATCCTTCGGTAGCTGTTAACCCGGTTCCAGAAGGCTGCATAATTCGGGTGGGCGGCAATACTATGGTAACCGGCACCGGCCAGGTAGCGCGGCAGACACGGTGCATCGTTGCGCAGCCAGCCTTCAAAAAAAACGGCGTTGTTCGTCACCGGGAAACCGCAAAGAACTTCAAATTCGCAGTTTGCTGTATATCCTCCGAATACCGGTGCGGTTGTGGTGCTGGTGTCGGTTTGTTCCCACAGAGCGCGAAAACGGGGATCAATCGGGTCAGGCGTTATGGCGGCGGAGGTCAACAGCATCGGGTCCCAGAATGATTCCAGCAGAATTATGTAGATATTGGGGCTGCGTGCCAGGTCGGCACCCGGGCGCAACTGCTGAGGCGACGAATGCAGCGCCAACAATGCAGCCTGTACCTGTTCTTTCGTTATCTTTACCTTTCCTCGCGCCATATTGCGCACGCCTTCGTGTGCCAGGTGCATGATCAGCCCGCGGTCTTTGTAATTACCGGGCTGATTCCAGATCCAGTCTCCAAATTGCCTGTCCATATATCTGGTAATATCTGCCGCCTGGAACCAAATAGCGAAAAAACATACCAGAAGGGTCGCAAAAATTATCCAGGTCAGTCGTTTTCGCCAGGCAATGGCATAACCCAAGGAAGCCAGCGGCAGTAAGATTGACAGTAGAATAAGGGGAAGCCGCCAATCGCTGAACAGGTGCAGCATATTGGTGACGGCAGACAGATCATCCGGCATTATCGGACTTCCCAGAATTACGATTTTAAGCGCGTTGCATATCTGCAGAACGGTAACGATCAGCGTATAGACAAGCACCCATAACCGCCATTTACGGATCATCCCGTATAAAATCAACGCCAGAACCAGGTGAGCCAGCAGATCCTTGCCCCAGGTCCCGGGCCGAACCCCGACCGAAAAAGCAAAAGCTGTGACAAGTTGAAGGAGTCCATATAGGATACTTGCCCAGATTAGGGCAGCAGGCAGGAAAATCAGTTGTTGACGCCAATCCGTCTTTATGGCCATTGCAGGTGACTTAAGATCGTTTAAAATGCGTAAAATCAGAAGTGAATAAACGCTAAAACAGGCTTTGTCAAGCAATAGGAGGTTTTGCGGCAGGAAAGAGTAGTAACCAATTAATCGACATCGGGTAAAATTTCTTATATAGTGATTGTAGACAAAACGTTCAAGGCCAGACGCTTTTGCACAACTGCTATCGAACAAATACGCCGTAGCATTGGCGCTGTGGCTCTCCTGCTTTTGAAACGTTCCGGTTTACGATGGAAGTGAGGTGCTGATGGATTCGAATGCAATCAAAAACACGCTGCAGGATCGAACAAAGCGATCCGGTCGTCTCCAGATCGTGCTGCTCGTCGTTGCCGTCGCCATGGTGACTACGGTTGTAACGGTTTGGCTGGCCCTTGCGTATCTTTTTCCAAGGGAATTTGCACCGGTGCAACTCGGTGAGCGCGAAGTGCAGGCGCTTGATGCCAAGTTGGCACAGTTGGACCCCACCCGTAAGCCCAGCGCCACAACTTTCGAAAAACAGGGTGATTATCAGCCAGTGATCCGAAGCACGGGGGAGACTTCTTTAACACCGGAGCGCTACAGTGAGGAAGGGGCCAGCCGACAGATCACGTTGAGCGAACGTGAAATCAATGGCCTGCTGGCCCGAAACACCGACCTCGCAAACAAACTGGTTATCGATCTATCAAAAGATCTGGCCAGCGCAAAACTTCTCATAAAACTTGATCCTGATTTTCCCTTTGTCGGTGGTAAAACCCTCAAAGTCACCGCCGGCTTGGAGCTGAGGTATGCTGCCGGGACCCCGATTGTCATGCTCAAGGGAGTCAGCATCTGGGGCGTCCCCATTCCTAACGCATGGATGGGCGGCCTCAAGAACGTGGACCTGGTTAAAGAATTTGGTGCCGAAAGAGGCTTCTGGAGAACTTTTTCCGCCGGCGTTGAGCATATCCGTGTGGAGGAAGGCCACCTTTCCATCACACTCAAGGAGTGACATCGACGTACCGGAAAGGGCAACAGCGGTCGGAGAACCAGATTACCGTTGATCACTTGTTGAGCCAGTCTTTGCGGGAGTTCCACTTCTCGGTGGCCATCTTCCGGATTTCCGGATCGGGGTCGCTCGTCAGTTGTTGCAGGCGGGGAGCCAGAAACTGCACATCCTCCAGGAAATGATGGGAATTTGCCCAGATCTCCAGGGCACGCCTGATCCGGTCGGGGTCCTGGCTGTTCAGGTCCGCTATGAATCCGGGAACCTGGTAGTAGTTCCAGAAATTCCTGCGCCAGTATGGTTTGACATCTTCATCGCTATCGACATACTGCTGGTAAATCAATTCCGCCAGTTTCGGATCTTCCAGATCGATACACATGTCACAGAGAACGCTGATAGCCCACGATCTCAGGTTTTTTGAACGATTTCCGTCCAGGGCGATGGCTTTCGTTCCTTCCAGAAACGGAGCAGCCCATCCTGCTCTCCGCTGGTTCATGTGGTTATCCAGGATCTTGAAGAATCGGAATTGATCCTTGCTGGGCATATCGATGATCTGTTCCGTGAGCTGAGCGGATATCGCCTGCATGGCTTCATCGAAGGAATCGAAGCGCGCGGTGCCCCGGTCCAGTTGAAAGTAGCTGAACACATCCTGATAGCGGGAGTGGGCCGTATCGATGGGAAGAATGGTTAATGCCTGCTTGCCGTTCTCCGGAACCGCCTCAAGAAATCCCGCCTGAGATCGGGCATCCATGGATTGATACCATTCTTCCACAAAAAACTTACCGATTTCCGGCAGGCCAAAAAAGTTGACAGCTGATTTCAGATAGTGTGAACCGAAGGGAATCATTACGACGATACCAATATAGAGCACTGTCCAGATATATTTGCTCATTCCCTGGGTCAGCATTGTTACCGCAACCGCCAGGATGAACAATCCGAACACGGTTAGCAAAACGGCACCGGCCAGAGCCTGGAATCGGCTCCCGGATTTCGATGCACGCAGGAACTGATCTTCGAACAGGAAGTTTTCGGGCACATTTGGATCGAACCGCACAGGGATAACGGAGTTGCCGGAATCCGACAGCCACTTGAGCGCCAGCGCATGCATCGGCCAGTCGATCCAGACCCATAACTGATCGAACTGGCTCCCCATTTTATACCGTTCTTCTTTGGGCGCATCTTTGGGGGCATCGAGTATTTTAAATGATCTTCCCGCCTGGGCGGGGGTTCCGGTCAGCAGTTTATATATTCCCGTCTCCATCTTAATGTTGAGCTGGGGTGTCCGGAACAGCGGTTCCTTCTCCAGCGTTGACCAGAACGCGCCGATATCGACAAAATCCCGAGAATGATCAGACCGATATGTTTTGACTGGTTGGGTTGGCTGATAACTCATTTCCAGGACATGTTCGAACACAAAATCATGGTGCCAGAGCGCTCGTCCCGGATCCAGTTTGGTTTCCGGATTGTTTTGGGGCAGGATGCACACGGAGGTGTCCAGGACTTTCACGGTACCGTGTTCCGTCAAACTGTCCAGAATGGATTGTTTTTGGCCTGAAAATTCCTGCCAGGCGGGGGTCAGGACTGCCAGAGCGATCGCCAGGAGCATGATGCCCCAGACAAACATCATGCGGTATCGGATCATATCAATCAGCCAGTTGATCCCACGGGCGGCGGGATGCAGCGGTTTGCGGCCGTCCTTTTTCACCCTGGGATCAGAATCCGGGGCTGCATAACGAGGCTTATCGAGATCGAAAATATCCATCAGTCAAATGCTCTCCTGCTTCAGCCACACGGTCTATCCAATCGCCATATAAAAAATATACCATGGGAATGAAGTTTTTTCAAGAAAAATGAGGGGGGGTCAGGTCTCAACATTTGACAAAACGTACGGGAAGAAGAAAATCAATATAGACTATTGAAACCCGGGACAGGTTAATAATTGCCTCCGGCATTGACACGAACCAAAAAAGTCCTCTATAAACCCATGAAACATAATCCCAGACCATGGAGGTTCAAGGCATGCAGCAATTATTTCGGTTGGTCCTGCCGATATCCGTCAAGATCTTCCTGCTGTTCACGATCTCCCCAGCACTCGCAAGCGCACAGAACCGCATTGCCCTGGTCATCGGCAGCGCCACCTACAGCTCTGCTCCCCTCACCAACCCAACCCACGATGCCGATGACATAGCGAAAGCCCTGGAACAATGTGATTTCAATGCGATCAAGGCACTAATTAATGTTACCGCGCATCGGATGGGAAGTGGAAGATAAATAAGGACTGCACTTTTTATGCAGACACTTGCTTTTCTGTAAATAGCAGCAAAAGGAGCGTAAAATTTGGACTTGCGGCACTCAAAAATCAAATCCGTTATTCTATATAGCATCGTTATCGCAGTTCTTTTTCCATACAGCGTTATTATTGGTGCCGATATCGTTTTTCGATTTGAATTTGCTGATTTCGAAGCGGATAACTGGTTTGTCATCATGCAGGTTTCCATGGGGACCTGCTTTCTATTGTTCAGCTGTCTTGCATATGCAGGTATCCGAATCGCCAGGCTGAAGCAGAAGATCTGGTTTGTCTGGTGTTTTGTCGGGCTACTCCTGATCGGGCTGGTTTTTATGCTCAGTGATGAACCGGCTTTTAAAAACCCCTATACTTGGAAGGATGTGCCCAAGACGCTACCCGGAAACCAGGAGAGTTACAATCTTCTCGTAGATCAATTGGTGCGCCCTGATCCCGAAAATACAATCGTTCGTTCTGAAATGGATATCAGAGAAGTGATGGCGGATCCGCTGGCCTTCGAAAATGAAATTCTGGAAAAATGGGGAAAGATAGAAAAGGCCAGGAAATTAATCGATGCGCTCGATACGTTTGACCAGATCGCTGATTTATCAACGCCTGAAGGTACCCTCGAATTGAAAATGATAGAGGTGGTATTTCTCGCACGATATTACCGTGCGTATGCTTTATTAATGGCAGAAAAAGGGCGCTGGGATGAAGCTGTGGCACAGCTTGGGCGGATGCATTCAGTGACTCGCAAAGCATTGCCTTATGCCCGGTACGTAATTCATAAATCGATCTGGACCGCCGTAGCGAAACACAATATCATTACGGCCCACCAGCTGGCGATCCACCCGAGGGCGGACAAAAACGCGCTGCAGCAGTTACAGCTTTGGTTTCCACCCCTGGACATGGATCAAGTTTCTTTTCGGGGCGCTCTGATCAGCGAAACCATGTTGCTGCGGAGAGCGGCCAAATCAGTGAAACCGCCTGGGGACCAGGTTGCCGAAGTGTGCGGTTCCTTCTGGTATAACGAACTTTGTGATAGCCGATGGAATCGTGCTGTATTGCATCTTCTCGCGGTGCTTTCCAACAAACCCGAGACTACCGGAAACTACGTTTATCAAAATATAAACATCATGATCGAGGCCTGCAGCCAGCACCCTCCCGATATTTCCAGGGCGAGAGTTGAAAGCGCTGAATTAAAACTGCCCCTCTTTGGCAATACAATTGGTATGCTGCTGACGCAACCGCCGCTTACCTATCTTACGAATCCTCCGGAGCGATTGGCAACCACCAAGGTTTTAAGTGATCTCCTGGCAATGTATCTGCAGGCCCGCACGGGGGATGGCGAACCTTTGAAAGACTATCTTTGCGGAACAGAATACCTGCAAACAGGCAATGCCGGCGCGTTTAAAAGTCCGGGATGGGATTGCGCTACGGAGACAGGGGATGACATTGCGTTTGAAAAGTAAATTGAGATATCTCTTCAGATATAAATATTCTCGAAAGGGGTCTTCCTTTGCTTCACATTTTTGTAGATGCTGATGCCTGCCCGGTCAAGCAGGAGGTGTACCGCGTCGCAATCCGATATCGCCTTTCTGTCACCCTGGTGGCCAACACCTGGATGCGAATTCCCAAAGAAGGGCGGATCGCACTTGAAATTGTAAAGGACGGATTCGACGCGGCCGATGATTGGATTGTCGATCACGTGAACCCAGGTGACATTGTGGTTACCGCTGACATCCCGCTTGCCCACCGCTGCCTGCAAAAAGGCGCACTTGTAACGGGAACAACCGGAAAACCGTTTACGGAAAATAATATCGGCCAGGCCGTTGCGGCACGGGACCTGCTGTCCGAACTGCGCAGTGCCGGCGAAATAACCGGTGGACCGCCACCCCTTAAAAAGCGAGATCGATCCCGTTTCCTTCAGCAGCTCGACAACATGATTCAATCAATGCGACGTAAGGCCTCATCGGTGCCATTAGACGAGGAAATATAACGAGGGATCAAAGAAGGTCCATGGAGATTTGCCCCCCTCCCCTGCAATAAAATCTGTAACCATCTGGCAATATCACCGTTGAGTGAGTGACGTGGAACCATCATTCAGGCATTTTTATCAGCAATACAGGGAAAGTTTTTTTGCTTACCTGGTTCGGTTTACGGGAGACTGCGACCTGGCCGGGGAAATCCTGCAGGAAAGCT
>CAZKYZ010000096.1:0-11301 GCA_964557055.1 uncultured Desulfobacterales bacterium | reverse complement strand
TTAGTTATTATTGGTCATACAGATACAGATGCAGCGTGTTATACCTGCTCGGATTATCCGTGTTGTTGCTAATACAACGGCTGCTGGTGTATGTGGTCAAAAACGACCGGTGCCTTGGCTACGTCTGCCAGGGTTGTGTCCCGCTTCTGCCTGTCAGCACAGTATACGGCGGCATTCAGGTCCAGTACATCCAGATCGAATTTCTCCCGCAAAACCGCAGCACCATACCCCAAATAGGATCCGGGATGAATGGGAAGATGGTGCAAAAACGGGGTGACCAGTGCTGATTTCATCGAAACCTCAGCTTTGTCTGTGTTCGTCTGCGTGTGTCCGCGGCTGAATTATATTTCGGATTTCGGATCTAATCGGGTATTGGCACATCAACCTCCATCTCGATATATCGATGATCCGGTGCAAAAAAGCAGACCGTCAGCGTATAACTCCCGGCCCAAATGGGCCCCGGGGAAGGTAGCGGAAACCGGATGGTCGTGTCCACAGGTTCAACGCGGCCGATCAGGTTGTCTCCGACCCAGATGGTGATACGCGCATCTTCCGGGCAGGAATCCATCCGGATATGCAGGATTTCATCTTCCTGGCGAGCCGTCAACTCGATAATGGTAGGTTCCTGTTTCCAGATTTGCAGGCTGGGATCTCCGATCAGGTGGTACATTTCAATGGTTTCGATGGTGTTCTTGTTCTCCCCGTGGGCCACCACAAGGTACGCTTTGGCGTAGTTGAGGATATCCCCCAGGCGGCCGTACCGGATCGGCCGAGCCGGGCCGGCTTCAGCATAGGTCGGCAAAATTCCCGGCCAGATGGCATCGAAAAGCGCTTTTACAATGCTGTCGTTGCGCCACAGCCAGGAATATTTGGTAGCGGCAATCAGGCAGGGGGCTCCCCCCTTCGACGTAAGCACGGCTTCCGCGAAGCAGTCTTTTTCCGATCCGGAAGCGCTGTCCCGTAAAACAAAGCGTCCGCTTTCACAGTTGATGCTGAAAAAAACGGATGCCCACATGGCGGACACCGCAGACAGGTCGTCGATGGTAAATGAGGGGTGCTGCCATCCCTGCTTAAGGCCGTGGTCGCGATGGCCGATAATCAGCTGCCCCTCATTCATACGGGTTATCAGCAGCCGCCTCGCCGTTTCCGGGTCTACGATGGCATCTTTCACATCCCCGGGCAGCGAGGTTCCGTCTCGGTATTTTGCCTCCATGACGTTGGTCTCTTTCTGGGCCACATATACGCGGGCGATATCGAAACCGTATGACAGGAGGTGGCGCCGAATCCGTTCCATGACACGGATATAATCGTTATCCGCCTTGTTGTCCGGCCGGCGTTTTCCGTCTTCGAAGTAGGCGGCGAAGGTCATGCGGCGATAATAACCGGGCTCATCCGGCGGCTCCTTTTCGTAGCGGATGATGTTGTCCACGGCCATGGAGGCCTCCGCGTAGCTCCGGACGGGTATACGGCCGCCGCATACCCAAGCCAGGCAGCAGGTGGCGTCGGATTTATCTTTCTCGGTGTAGTAGTATTGGTCCGTGGAGCTGTCGGTGGGAATGGTGTCCGCATCGCCGAACAGAAGAACGTAACGAAGGGAAGATCCGGGTTTCGATCGCAGCCCGCGAATAAAAGCTTTCAACCTGGCCACCTTCCTGTCGGCGGTGTCTTCTGCAACAAAAACCGTGGCAGCGGATATCGTCCTGGTGATCAGTCCGATTCGGTTCTTCCACTTTGACAGCCTTTCCGCCGGTTCTTGGAATGCGGTACTGTAAATGATCAGGTATTCAGCGTCTTCCAGGGAGCCGCAAGGAACGGTTTCACTGGAAGCGAACAACCGCCTGGCGGGGTTGAGGAACAGGTTGCCGAAAGCCCTCAAATCGAAAGCTGCTACGTCCGGGAGGACGTCACAGATGTTTGGGACACCGGCCGATCCGCGGGCAGGAGCGATCCTGACCGTGACCTGGACGTTTCCGTACCCCCGCAATTCGACCAGGCCCGGATTGTACTGCAGCGGCCGTACATGAAGGCACAAGGCCGTGTATCCATTCACATGGTATGGCCCGCTGACCGCCACCATCCGTTCATCGGATGGATAAAATCGGTCTTCATTGTCGTATGCATGGCCGCCCGGGTTCCCATCCCTGGCATCTTCCAGGGTAGGTGTCACCAACCACTGCCCCCCCCGGAAAATGATCGGATCGCCTGCTTCAAAGGTCATTTCAGCCAGGTTGTACCCACAGGGAATCTGCACATAGCGGCCAAACGATGGCAGCAGGGGCATCTTTAGATCGGAAAGAAATCCGGTCCCTGAAATGCCCACCTCTTTGTAGGGCATCATTTTGTGGTTCAATTCGTGATCGTCGTCGGAGACCGAAAATCCCGGGAAAATATAGGCAACGGTAATGGAAACGATGTCTGTGTGCTCATCCGTCAGGGGAGGACGGATGGTGACCATCGGTCTATCACCATGGATGGCCAGGTTAAAATCAGCCGGCAGTCCCGTCGGGTTGAGGCCATACAACCGGGGGCCGCCGCAACTACCAGCCGGCCGGCAGGGGGCTTTCCATGTAGATTTGTAATCGCGTTTCATTTCCAGTAAATCTCAAACGATATGGGATACGAATCATCAGGCCGAACCGAAACGGCTTTCAGACAGCGGTTTCAACAGACAGCGCAATTCCATCGCCAACCCCTCTAAACCGCAGTTCTCTGCTTGAACAGCCGCCGATTCCATCTCGGTACAGACCTGCTGAAGGACCCGCTCACAAATCCGGTTGTCTTCGATATGCCTGCAAATCGTTCGGATACGTTTTTGGTCCGCATCGGTTTTCCCGCCAACACCCTTATTCCAGCAGGCTTTCATCTTTCCGGAAAGGCAAATGTACACAGCGGATGGCGCTGACTGCTGCAGGTCGGCTTCGATATCGCGGACATCGTCAAGCAGCCGCCAGGCAACGCCGAATGAACCATATGCACCAATGACACGATCGATATGGTCATCTTCGAACCCCATGGTTTTCATCAACAGCGAGGGAGCGATGAAACAGGTTGACATCTGCCGGATAAACCCGTGGCAATAGCCATCAAGGGATTCATCAAGATGCTGCGGGCCGCAAACGGAACCGTAGTATTCATCGATCAGCCGTTCAATGGTTTCATGACCGCCATCAATAGACAGGGCCATCTGTTCAAAGGCCGTTTTCATTTCCAGCCAGGCCTGGCTCCGGATAAGCAGTGCCAGATGTGAAACCGGCAGGTCGCCGTCATTCAGGTGGTCGTCGAGAGAATGCAGATACATGGCACGAATATGCCCTGCTCGGGCGTTTTTGACGAGCGTTTCATCCGGAATTTCATGGTCGCGAAGGCGCTTCCGAACAATCCAGTACAAAATCGACCAGGATGGAGGGTAGTAATGCCGGAAAAGGTTTGGCTGCTGAGGGAGGAGCGATCCGGCATGTTTCAACAGAAAAAGCGCTGCTTCCGTGCGCACTGTCCCGGGGATGGCCTGCAAAAGGGACAGGAAATCGGTATTTAAATTTTTCAGGAATACTTCTGCTTCGGGTTCCAGGATAACCCTCCCGAAATCGACCCTTTCGTTCGGGTAAACAGTCGGACTCAGGTCCGCCAATCCTCTCAATCCTCTGGCCTTGTTTCTCACGATATGTGGTCTTTTTGAATCCGGTCCAATTGATCCAGGTCCCACCCTAGTTCCATTTCTCGAAAAAGCCCGCCGGCCTTTTCAAGATACTTCCCGGCACTCATCCCCTCAAGTTTTTTGTGGCCGCTTCCGGGCTCAGACAACCGTTTCCCGATCTCGGCGTAGGCCCGCGACAGCTCCAGTCGGGCATCTAGGCGTTTTCCTTCCACTATGGTCCTGCGCCACCATTCCAATGCCTTGTCCTGCTTCTTAACGAGCCAGAAATAGCTCCCCATCTGCCGGTAGATTTCGACCCGGGAATGGGCTGTTTTTCTCGCGTTGCGCACGGCCAGTTTCCCCGCCTTACGGGCCTTCCTGCGGAGTTCTTTCAGGGTGTTCTTATCCAGGCCACCTGCTTGGCCTGTCTCCAGTCGGCGCAGGAAATAAAACAGTCGGCTTCGATAATAATTCGAAAGTTGCGTCGGAACAGCCCGCATTTCCGATTTGATATCCGCCGCCTGCCGCAGGGCCACGTCCGCCTCATCGAAATGATCTGCCAGAACCGCCAGGTAGGCCTTGCAGGAACAGGCTGTCAACAGCGAGATGGTGAACCCGTTCTTTTTAATGAAGTCGATCCCCTGGTCAATTTCGTACATGGCATTTAAAAATTTACGCTGTTCCATCAGCAATTGCATGTTCAGCAAGAGTTTCAGCAATACGGACAGGTCATTTTCATAGATGGTACAAATGCTGTCGAGTTTTTTTACCAGCACTTCGGCATCCACCGGGTTGTGGTGATACACGGCGGCAAAACCATGCCAGTAATAATGCTGCGAGGCGAGATGGGCCTCTCCAATGTTCAAGTTCTCTGCGACCAGGCGATCATCCACGGCGCTTATTTTTTTCCAGTTGCCCCGGGTGTAATGGTGAATGGTCTCGGCAAAATCGTAGAGAATCCTTGATCGCTGGTTATCGGGGTCGATGATCGCCTTGGCGTAAGTCAGCACCTTGCGGCTCAGGCCGAAGGACAGGCCGGTGAAGGAGAACAGGGGGCTGGCCCCGGTGAAGACCTCAAAACCGGTCCCGAAACCGGAAAGGTTGAATTCGGTTACATGTTTGAAGTTTCGTAAAAATTCGAGGAAAAAACGCTTGGGATCGATAATGGCGAGGGCCTTACACTTCATATTGAACAGTTCTAGAGCTTCCGTATCCGCGGGGCAGGGCGTTTTGTTAAACTTTAAAAACGGGAAATAAATCGCCAACAACAGGTGAAACAATCCGGAAACGTCTGCCATTGACGGTTTTCCCCAGTGATAATCGAGCGCCGTGGAAAAATAGGCCACGGCCTCGACATATTTGCCAACGCCGAATAGTGCCAGGGCAATGTTCTTCTCAAACATGGCGACTTTCTCCGGATCAACGGTCCCGGCGCCCATTCTTCTGTAGAAGGCGAAGGCTTCCATATAAAAATGAACGGCTTCACTGGTCGCCGAAGATTTCAGGGCCTCTTCTCCCGCCATTATGAGATACCCTTCAGCTTTATCAAAATCTTCGGCCTGGCTGTAGTGATAGGCGAGCTCGCCGGAAAAATCATACAGCTTCTCGTGAAACAGCTTTTCGATGGACTCGGCCACCCGACGGTGAATGTCCCTTTTTTGGGCATGCAAAATCGATTCGTATGCAGTTTCCTGGGCCAGGGCGTGCTTGAAATGAAATACCACATCCTGCTGCCGTCGGCTCTCACGGATCAATTGGATTTCCTTTAAATAGCGAAGCCTCCCGTCAATATCATCGATGTTGCCAGCGACTTCCAGTAAAACCGGATACAGAAAGTCTATGCCGATAACGGAAGCGATGATGAGCAGGTTTCGGGTTTCCCAGTCAAGCCGGTCGATCCTGGCCATCAAAACGTCACGAATGGTATTGGGTATGACCATGGTATCGATCCGATCAGTGGCCACAAACTGGCCGCTTGTGGAAACAATCAATCCCGCATCTATAAATGACCGTAGGACTTCTTCGATAAAAAACGGATTCCCACCCGCCCGCTGAATAATTCTTTCCTTGGCAGATGAACGGAGGCCTTTGAAATTGAGCATATTGTCGATGAGCTTCTCGCTCATCCGGTTAGAAAGCGGAGCGAGATCGATCAGGCAGCAGTGTTTCGGGGACATCACATCCAGAGTCTGCATGATACGCCCGCCTGTTTCCGGATGACTCGACCGGAAGATGTTCAAAAAAACGATGGGCTCCGTCTCTGCCAGCCGGTACAACGACGTCAGCAACCCGATGGAACTGTTGTCGGCCCAGTGCAGGTCCTCCATGACAACCAGCAGGGGAAACCGTCTTGCTGCCGCAATAAGTAAATCTTTGATGCTTTTCAGAATCAGTCTTTCAAGGGCCTCTCCTGAAATATCGGCGATCCTTTTGGCATATCTGCCCGTCAGGCTTATGCCCATCAGAGTGGCAACAAAAGGAATAATCTCTGCAGCTTCATCCGGGCTGGATGCCTTGATTGCCGACCGCAGTTTCTGTAGACCTGCCTCCTCGCTATCCGACTCGCGAATGCCCATATAGCCCTTCAGCAAATCGGCAATCGGGTGAAAACTGAGGTTCCGTCCGATGGAGATGGCCCTTCCTTCCAGAACCGTAACCGACTGCATCTCCCGATCGTTCAACAGTTCGCTGTACAGGCGGGATTTGCCGACGCCGGGCTCGCCGGTGATCGTCGCAACGGCTCCCTGTCCGTCGAACAACAGTTGTTGTATACAGTTTTTCAACCGGATCAACGCTTCATCGCGCCCCATCATGGGAGAATATATCTGCCGTTCCAAGCCGATCCTCGGGCGGTAGATTCGATCGGTGATAATCTTTTTGGGCGTGGTGACCTTGAAGATTCGGGCGGGCGCCAGTTTTCCTTTTATCTGCAACGGTTCCAGGGCCACAAAATCAAAGTGCTTACAGGCCAGGCGGTATGTCGCCGGGCCGATCAGGATTTCCCCCGGCTGGGCGATTCCCGCAATCCGCTTGGCCAGGTTAATGGTGTCACCGGTGAGTCCGTGCCGGGCATTGGCGATATATTCATTCCCCGTAATAATCAAACCCGTGTTAATCCCCGTGTGCATTCGCAAGGCCATCCCGTGACTGATTTCGAACTCCGCGCTCATTTCAGAAACAATCCGGTGTATTTCCCGGGCAACGATAAGGGCATGAATGGCATCTTCCTCATGGGCTTTGGGAATCCCAAACAGGGCCATGATTTCATCCCCCAGAAATCGTTCAATCTTACCGCCATAGTCCTGGACCAGTTTCCCGGTGGCTTTGAAAATGAGGCCCATGGTTGCTTTGATGATTTCCGGATCCAGCTTTTCGGTCAGGGAGGTGTAATTGGAAAGATCGGAAAACAAAACGGTGGCGTGCTTGCGTTCGCCGATTTCGGACTTCCGGTCTACGATATCCTGCGGATTGAACTTGCATCCGCATTCACCGCAATATTTAAAACCAACCGGGTTTTCATGCCGGCATGCAGGGCATTGCATATAGACTCCAGGCCGCGCGGTACCTGTTTGAATATGGGATCTGCACAATAGTCCGATTTTGCCTGAAAAGGGGGTCTTCAGGATAAAGGCAGACTAAATACGTATTATGGCCGCCTCCGAGTGGCTTGTCAATCAGGGAATAATCAGGGAGTTTCCAAAACGGGGAATCGTGTTGTGGTAGCGGATTTCAAATGAGCGTTAACGATTGATTATGGCGTGTTCTGCGGATTGACCGATACGCCAGATACGAAACTCGAAACAAATTAAATATTCAAAGGAACTTGCGGGGCATAACACTAATAGCTCCACTCCTTATAACACCGCCCCACGGATCCGGCATCGGTGCCGTCAACCTGCTTTTCCGGTATTTTCCTATTCGATTCGGCCGGCAGAAACACGGTTACACACGAACCTCTCTCCGGCTTGGAATCGACGGTAATGTATCCACCATGCCTGACGACGATGGCGTGCGCGGCAGCCATGCTTAATCCGCGGCCATGGAATTTCGTGCTGTAAAACGGTTCGAATATGCGTTCGCGAGTTTCCCGGTCCATCCCCTTGCCGTTGTCTTCAACGGAAATGCTGACAAATAATCGGCTGCTTCCTGCCCGCATTTGTTTTTTTATTTTTTTCAATTGACTGTCAACCGTGCATTGGATCTGAATACGGCCTTCAAATGACATATCCTCGACCGATTCCAGCGCATTCTTCAAGATGGCAACCAAGGAATTTTGAATCTGGTCGGTATCGACATTCACCACAAAAAAATCACAGGAGGCATCCAGGACCATTTCTACACATTTCGGGTTTCCTACTAGAACCACCACCCGGTTGACCAGTTCTTTGACCGCCACCGAAGAGGGTTGGTACTTCCCCCCCCGAACACATGACATCAACTGCTCCGTCAACCGGGTCATACTGCGAACCGACTTTCGGATAGGCTCAACATACTTGCCGAGATAGTCTGCCAAAAAGGTATGGCGTCGAATCATGTCCACATTTATGCTGATACCCATCAAAGCATTATTGAAATTGTGGGCGATACCGGCCGCGAGCGTCAGGGAGGCGTTATCCTGTGGCAAAAGGGACCACCCCTCATCAGGCTTCCTACCTCCCCGTTTCCTGTCGGACACATTGTCAATGTTGCGGACATGAACGACCGCAATGTCCACCACTTTTCCGGACTCCGGCATGGGAACGGCGGTGATTTCGAAAGAAGAAGGTGTATCACCATTTCCATTGCCCGCAAAAATTCTGTGCTGCCGTTTCCCTGTGGAAAGTGCATTGGATATGGGGCAGCCTTTGCAATCAACCAGCCAATCTGAAAAAAAATGGCAGCATTTTTTGTCGCTAAGCCCCGTGGCGTCCGGAAAACGTTTCCGGAAGGCTTCATTGACGTGCAGGACGCGTAATTTTGAATCAATAAAACAAACGCCATCTTCGATACTGTCGATGAGTTGTCCGAACGGGTTTCGCATCAAACACCTCTTCTGGGAGCGGATCTGTTCAAATCCGGTAGCAATCGATCAGCAGCCATCCAGTACTTTCCTGATTTTTTTGGCGATCTTACTCTTGATGATCGGCTTGAAAACAAAATCATTAACACCCAACGTGTCCAATTCATTCTGGTCTATTTTTTCGCTGAATCCGGAACAGATGATGATTCTGATCCCCGGCTTGATCTTTTTTAATTCCCGAGTCAGATCAATGCCGGTCATGTTTGGCATGGTATTATCCGTGATCACCAGATCATATCTGTCCGGCATGGCGGTAAAAGCGGCCAGGGCCTCTACGCTCCCTGTCCGGGAAGTAACCCTGTAGCCAAGATGCTGCAGAATCTCCTTTTCAAGTTTGACCACCGGTTTCCTCATCATCCACCAGTAGTATTTCCTCGTTTCCGCCCTGTACATGGACCTCCTCGCCGGCCCTCACGGATGGTGTCTTTCGATCGATGGCCGGCAAATAGATGGTAACCCGGGTACCTTTGCCCTTTTCGCTGTCCACCTGCACAATGCCCCCGCTGTCCTTTACGATCCCGTGTACCAGGGAGAGCCCCAGCCCCGTCCCCTTGCCTTTATCCTTTGTGCTGAAATAGGGATCGAATACTTTGGGTATCACATTCTTGTCCATGCCGGTTCCGATATCCGTTATGGTGAGGCAGGCATACGGACCGGGAAGCAGTCCCTGCACGGAGGCCCGGCCCGATCCCTCGACGGTTACCGGATCAAGGGCAACTGTCAGTGTTCCGCCATTCTCCTCCATGGCGTGAAAAGCATTCGTCACCATGTTCATTACAATCTGATGAAGTTGCGTCGAATCGGCCATGACAAGTCCGGACCGGTTGTTGAGGTTTTTCCGGATCTGAATAGTACTGGGAAATGTCGCCCTCGCCAGTTCGAGGGTTTCCTTGATAATTGCCTGAAAGTTTTGCGGTTTGAGCTCTTTCTCAGAATGACGGCTGAAGGTAAGAATTTGCTGAACCAGCTTTTTGGCACGCCCGCCGGCAACCATAATTTCGTCCAGATACGCCTGCATGTGGCTGCCCATGGGAAGGCCCTCCCGCATCAACTCCGCGTAACCGATAATAGGAACAAGAAGGTTATTGAAATCGTGGGCGATGCCGCCCGCAAGTATTCCGATAGCCTCCATCTTCTGGGACTGCTGGAGCTTTTTGGTCAGTTCCCTGGATTCCGTATTATCCTTAAGTACCGTCAGTTGGGAAATGGATTGATCGGAATGAAAAACGGGTAAACTGGATACCTGGTAGGATCGATTGTTTTTGGGGCTGACCAATTCGTATTGGATATGCTCTCCTTGCAAAGCCCTTTCAAATGTACACCACGGGCATTGGGAATCGCACCCATGGATAATTTCGTAACAATTCCTGCCAATCGCCCCGTGGCCAAAACTCCGGATCATGGCCGGATTCATGTACTCAATATGCAATTTTTGCGAACAGATGTAGGCTGGTTCTTCAATGGATTCCATAATGGAATGGAATTTCGATTCGGCCTCACGGAGCGATTCCTCCGCTTTTTTGCGCTTCCGGATATCTCGTACGACAACCAGCAAACGATCTCGGTGATCAATCCTGCATCGATAGATATTGACTTCACACCACAGGGGCTCATTGTCCTTTTTCCGGTAGCGCCATTCGAAGGCCTGCCGCTCACCCGCCACAGCCGCCTGTATGCGTCGATTCCATTCACGCCGGGAGTCGGGCAGATCATCCCGGTAAATGGTTTCCAGGCCTAGCGCGAATGATTCTGCACGCGAATATCCAAACAGATGGACGGCCGTCCGGTTGACATCGATCAGGGACCCGCTTGAAATATCAAACACAAAATAAGCCTCATTGGCAGCATCGAAAATATCCAAAAAACGGCTGTCCGCCGATTGCCGTTTTTGGGGATCCGACTTTTTGGCGGCTGTCCCCGCCCGCCACCATCGGCCCTCTGTTTTGCTGCCTCTCCCGAACTTCAGGAAACGGTAACTTTTTTTAATCACACCGTCGTTTCTGAGTATCATCCGGTCATATCCCATCGCATTTATATCCATTTCCCCGGTGTCTTCCATACCCATACCTCAAACCGGTTCATACCGGAATAAGCACCGGCATGCGGATATCCATAATATGCATAGTTCAGATATGAATTCAGTGATACAGGTCACATTTTGGAGAATAAACTAGCGGACAAAACAATAGGGAGTCGCTCGGGGTCTTCAATACCCTTGAGAATAACATGTTTGTGCGGAATGGCAGACTAAAATTTATAGGGCAGCTTATCCAGAAGATGAAGGCGACGCCCCTTTTTCTGGATATACCCGCGGTTGTTGAGGGCTGTCATGATTCGACTGACGGTTTCACGCGAGGCACCGACCCGGTTGCCGATTTCCTGATGGGTGATCCGGTCTTCGATCACCCCGTCATCGTTGGCAGCGTCAGTGAGAAATCGGGCGACCCGGCCATAAACATCCTTGAAAGCCAGTTCTTCGATTTGCCTGGTAGCCGATCGCAGTTTCTGAATCAGAATTCTGATCAGGTTCCTGGAAATATCCGGATAATCGCAAAGAAAGTTGAAAAACAGATTTCGAGGGATAACCATAAATTGAGATTTTTGGGCA